>JAFEGC010000374.1 GCA_018240265.1 Pseudomonadota bacterium
GTCTCTGGTCCTGGCCACGGATATCCCGGGCTTCAGCCTGTTACCCGCGGGCCGTCAACACGAGTCGGCCACGGAGCTCCTGGCCAGCAAGCGTATGGCGGCGGTCGCTACCCAGCTCGCTCAGAACAATCCGCGCCGCATCCTGCTGTTCGATTCACCGCCCTTGTTGTTGTCGAGCGAGTCCCGTGCGCTGTCCGCGGTCATGCGGCACGTGGTGCTGGTCGTACGCGCGGGTGGCACGCTTCGCCAGGCGGTTCTGGATGCCGTGGAGTGTCTGCGTGACAAGGAAAACGTGGACGTCATCTTCAACCAGAGCCAGCTTGCCGTGATGCACGGCAGTTACGGTTATGGAGACTACGGGGGTTACGGACGCGGCACCTCCGTCGGCATGGAAGACACGGTAGGGACGCCGGCAGGAAAAGCTTGGCAGTGATCGTTTTGCGTGCCGCGGTTCTCATCGGTCTATGCTGTGCCTGGGGAGCGGGTGCCTCCGCGGCGGAGCAGCCGAACAACTTTTACGGCATGTTTGGAGTGGGGGCGATCCGCACGGACAACATCGGTCTAGGGGAGATCAATCGGCAGGGAGAGACGATTGGCGTTCTATCGGCCGACATCGATCTTCACAGTGTTTCGCGGCACTGGGTGTTGGATGTCATCAGTAATTTGCAGTATTTCCTCTACCAACATCATGTCTACAGCGATGAATTGGTAGGTAATTTTGCGGGTCTTGCGCGTTTTTCGATTGTGCCTGAACGATTCGACTGGGTGGCACAGGATAATTTCGGCCAGCAGCAGATCGTGCCGGGTGAACCCGTGACGCCGAATAATCGGGAAAACGTCAATTACTTTTCCACCGGCCCCGATTTGAAATGGGTGTTTGGCAGCCGTGTCGCAACGCAGCTGTCGGGGAGAGTGTCGCGGGTCAGCTTTCGTACCAGCGACTTGAACAGCAATCGGCAGAGCGGCGCATTCATTCTGCGCTACAGCGTGGATGATCTCAGTTCCCTGTCGGCCAACGTCACCACGGAGCGGGTGCGGTATGACGACTCCAATGTCAACCAGGATTTCGTGCGTAACCAGGCGTTCGCGCGCTACCAGTCCAAAACGGTGCGCTTGGATATCACCGCGGACGCAGGTTCCAATGAGGTGACGGGTTTGCCGGTGGTTTTCAAAGAGGCGTTGTGGCGCCTCAAGGTTGGCCATGCATTCACTCGTCACACCTATTTGGAGTTGTCGGCGGGGCGGGAGATTACGGATTCCGGTGGTTTTCTGCGCGAGGTGCAGAATGAAGGCATCACGACATTGAATTTTGGATCGATCCAACGGTCCAGCGACCCTTTCAGTTCGCGATATGGCCGATTGAGCTGGGGGTTCGAGCGCAATCGCACGGGCTTGAGGCTGAGTGCCGGGAAATACAAGGAGGATCACGTACTGCAGCAAAACCTCAGTCACACCCATTCGCAGGGTGACATCGGCTTGCGACGAGATCTCACCCCTACACTGGCTTTGGAAGTGGGGGGGGCGTATACGAAAGAGGATTATCAGGACACCGTTGCCAATTCCAATTCCAAGCAATACTACGGCGCGTTGGCCTGGCGCGCCGGAAGCAAGCTGACTGGACGATTGCAGGTCAGTCACATAAGGCGCAATGCCGTTCGGGCTGATCTGGGATATACCGATAACCGGGTCCTGCTGATGGTGGGGTGGGCGGTGGGTGAGCCAATGAGAATTGCCCGTCCCCGCTCCATCGATCAGTAACCGGGCGGCTGGACCGCCGGATTGTAAAGTCGGTGCCATCGCAAGCGGTACCACGTCGACCGACGGAACAAACGATCTTCGATGCTGGCGAGTTTCATTTTCCTTCTCTGTTCGGGCATCGTGCTGTATGCCTACGTGGTGTATCCCTGCGCCATCGCCTGGCTGGCCCGCGGCAAGCCACCGCTACCCGTGACCGCCGGCGCTTTCCGCGGCAGCTTCACGGTGGTCATGGCGGTGCGCGACGAGGAGCATCAGGTCATGCGCCGGATCGGGGAGCTGCGCGGCCTGATCGCGGCCTCATCCCGTACCGGCCATCTCATCGTGGTGTCGGATGGCTCCAGCGACGGCACCAACGCGCTGCTGGAGCGGCTCCAGGATCCGCATGTGCAATGCCTGTTGCTGACCGAGAACGTCGGCAAGGCCTCGGCCATCTCCCGCGCCTGCGAGCAGGCGCAGGGCGACATACTGGTTTTTGCCGACGTGCGCCAGCGCTGGGATGCTCGCGCGCTGGATGCCTTGCTGGATGCCTTTGACGATGCGGCCGTGGGCGCCGTGAGCGGCGAGCTGGTCATCGAGGCGAAGCAGGGAGTGCTGGCGGGTGTCGGTCTTTACTGGCGCTACGAGAAATGGCTCCGGCACAACGAGGGCATCGTGCATTCCACGGTCGGCGTGAGCGGTGCCATCAGCGCGGTAAGGCGTCCACTGTTCCGGCCCATTCCGCAGGGCACGCTGCTGGATGACGTGTACTGGCCCATGCAAGTGGTGATGCAGGGTTGGCGGGTGGTCCACGATCCGCGCGCCGTGGCCTTCGACCGGCTGCCTGCGGACGTGAAGGGTGAATTCCGGCGCAAGGTCCGCACGCTGAGCGGAAACTTCCAGCTTTGTACCCTGTTGCCGCAGTTGCTGAGCCCGCGACGAAACCCCATCTGGCTGCAGTTCGTGTCGCACAAGCTTGCGCGCCTGGTCGTTCCCTGGGCGCTGATCGGCGCGCTGGTGGCCTCTGCGTTGGTGGATTCACCCGTCTTTCGGGCGTTGTTC
>JAFEGC010000375.1 GCA_018240265.1 Pseudomonadota bacterium
ACTTTCGGGTTGGGTTCTTGTTTCGACAATTCGGAAAAAACGTTGGTATCCAGCACGAATCTCACTTGCCCCATGAGAATGTCCTGCCACCCGTCGAGCTCCTGTCGCGCCACGAATCCGCCTCCTCATTGGAAATACCCGCGAAATTCCGCGGCAACTGTGCGCGCCAGCGTTTGAGAAACTCCCAGGGGTCTTTGCGCTGCCGCCGCGCCGTCAGCTCCTGGAACTGACGGTTGGACAGGATCACGGCAACCGGTTTTCCATGGCGCGTAAGCCTCACCGGATCGCCTTTTTCAGCGGCATGAATCAACGAAGTCAGCGAACTTTTCGCTTCCCGGATAGTAGTGTCGCGCATGCTTCAATCTCGATTTGTGCCTACAATTGTGGTCATAATACGCCTGATCGACAAGAATGCAAGATCAAGCTATCCGCTGCCCAAACGTGGTGGTACGGCCGCGCCGACCCGTCATTCAAGCTCATCCCACCATCCGGCTGTCCGCGCAAAACAGATAGCTCACAGCCGGGATGGCCACTCCCCCGCCGCCGGAACCAGGCAACAAAACGTAAGAGGATCAGCCGGTAGCTTCAAGCCCCTGCGCAATCCCCGAAATAGTGGAGAGCAAAGCCCCCAACAGCGCCGCATCCGTGCGCCCCGTGCTGCGCCAGCGCTGCAGCAAATCCACCTGCATCAGGTGCATGGGGTCGATGTAAGGGTTGCGCAACTTGATGGCCCGCTGCAGCGTCGGATCGCTGTCCAGGAGCCGCGCGCTGCCGCGCAGCTTCAAGATGCCCTGCACCGTGAGTTCGTACTCCGCGCGGATCAACCCGGTGAAACGCCGCAGCGACTCTGGTACCAGCATATCGTAGGCTGCGGCAATCTGAAGATCGGTGCGCGCCAGCATCGCCTCCACATCGTCGATCAGATGGTCGAAGAACGGCCAACGCACCAGGATCTCGCTCAGCAACGCTTCGCCATGCCGCTCCAGCGCCGCGGCCAGGCCCGAGCCCACGCCGAACCAACCGGGAATGCTGTGCCGGCTCTGCATCCAGGCGAACACCCACGGCAGCGCGCGCAGCGCCTGCACGCCTTCGCCGTCCGCCCGCGCCGCCGCGCGCGAGCCGATGTGCATGCGTTCGATGACGTCGATCGGCGTCACGCCGCGAAAGTAAGCTGGAAAGTCCGCCGGCTCGAACACCAGCGCCCGGTAGGCCGCAAGGCTCCGCTCAGCCATGAGCGTCATGGCGGCGCGATGCTCTTCGTTGGGCGAGAAGCGGTCATCGACATGCGCAGTGGCACGCGCCAGCGCCGCGAACGAGCGCTCCAGCGTGCGCATCGCCAGCGGGCGCAGGCCGTAATTCTGGCTGACCACCTCGCCCTGCTCGGTCAGGCGCAACACGTTGCGGATCGCGCCCTTGGGGGTGCTTTCCACCAGCTTCTCCGGCTGGCCGCCGCCGCGCGCCGGCGTGCCGCCGCGACCGTGGCAAATCACCGCATCGATGCCGTGCGCGCGCACCGCATCGACGATCTGCCGCTGCGCCACTTGCAGCGCCCAGCGCGAGGCGAGTATGCCGCCTTCCTTGTTGCCATCCGAGTAGCCGATCACCACCACCTGGCGACGGCCGCGCGCCGCCAGGTGCTCACGGTACGCCGGATCGGCGCACAGCTCACCGACGATGGCGCCCGCGCTGCTCAGCGGCTCGATACTCTCGAACTGCGGCGCGATGTCGAGCGGACACTGCCTCGTGCGCTTATCCGTAATGTCGGCCCAGCGCGCCAGCAGCAGCACACTCAGCACGTCCTCGGCGCCCGCGGCGCCGCTGACGATGTAATGCCCCAGCGCGCGCGCACCGAAGCGGTGGCGCGCCTGCACCACGGCCTCAAACACCCATAGCGTACGCCGGCCCGTCGCATCCAGCGTCACGGTGGGCCCCTGGTCCCGCGCCAGCCACTCGCGCAGCTGCGCCAGCCGCGCGGCGGCCGGCAGTCCCAGCCAGTCATCTCGCCCCATGCCCTGCGCGATCACTTCATGATGCACGCCGGCATGCTGGCGCACATCGAGCGTGGCGAGATGGAAACCGAAGGTGCGGATGCGCCGGATCAGCCGCCGCACCAGAAAATAGCCACCATGACGGGCGTGATTGGCGAGCAGACTGTCGGCGACCAGCTGTACGTCGGCCAGCAGTTCGGCCGGACCTTCATAGCCGTTCGGCCGGCCATCGTACGTGGTCTTGAGCCGCTCGGCGATTTGCCCGAAGAACACGCGATACGGCATGCGATCGTGCCGCGCCGGCGTGATGGCTTGCGCGCCGGGCAGGAGCGCCGAATATTGTTCCACCCGACGCATCAGCGCAGGGTCGATACCTACGCGGCTGGCGCTCTGGCTCAGCACCTCGGCCAGCTGCTGCACTTCCGTGTAATAAGTGGAAATGATCAATCGCTGCTGCCGCTCCAGCGTCTCGCGGATGCTCTTGGCGTGCACATCCGGGTTGCCGTCCATGTCACCGCCCACCCAGGAGCCGAAATTCAGGATGTTGGGCAAATCCAGCGAGTCGGCATCCACGCCGAAAGTCTGCGCCAGCGCCATCTCGATCTCCTCGTAGAACACCGGCACGACGCGGTACAACACCTCGGCCAGGTAGTACAGCACGTGCTCACGCTCATCCGCCACCGTCAGGCGCGAGCGCGGATGATCCTCGGTCTGCCAGATGGTGGTGAACTCCAGGTGCACCTTGGCCCACAGCGTGCGCAGCTCCAGCGGCGTCAGCGCCGGATTCAGACGCAGCAGCAGATCGCG
>JAFEGC010000376.1 GCA_018240265.1 Pseudomonadota bacterium
TGCCGGCGTGCGCGCGGGCGCGCTTCAAGGCCCATTGCATACAGGATCATCATGGCAGTTCAAAAAAGCCGAAAAACACCCTCAAAGCGTGGCATGCATCGCTCGCATTCGGCTCTCGGCAAACCGGCACTTTCGGTCGAGCCCAAGAGCGGCGAAACGCATCTGCGCCACCGCATTTCCCGCGACGGTTATTACCGCGGGCGCAAGGTTCTTGAGACCAAGAACGACGTCTCGGGCGACGACGAGTAACGCCTGCGCCGTCCGCGCGGCCAAGTGCGGCGGCGAGCGTTTGCCCGATTGAACGAGGCCATGACTGCAGCCCTGCAAATCGCAGTGGACGCCATGAGCGGCGATCATGGCCCGGCCGTGTGCGTGCCGGCGGCGCTGAACGCGGCGCGTGAATTCGGCGACATCGGCATCGTCCTGGTCGGACGCGAGGAGGAGCTCAAGCGCCATCTGAACGGCGCGCAGCCCGGCAATCTCAGGTGCCTGCACGCGGCCGACGTGGTGGAGATGTCCGAGCATCCGCGTGATGCCCTGCGGCGCAAAAAGGACTCCTCCATGCGCCGCGCCATCGACCTGGTCAAGAGCGGCGAGGCCAAGGCTTGCGTCAGCGCCGGCAATACCGGCGCGTTGATGGCCACTGCGCATTTCGTGCTCAAGACGCTGCCGGGCGTGGAACGTCCGGCCATCATTTCCAAAATTCCCTCCCACGGCGGTCACACCTTCATGCTCGACTTGGGCGCGAACGCCTCGTGCACGCCCGAACAGTTGGCGCAGTTCGCGCTCATGGGCGCGGTGGTGGCCGCGGATCTGGCCGGCAATCGCCGCCCGCGCGTGGGGCTGCTGAACATCGGCGAGGAGGACATCAAGGGCCACGAGGCCGTGCAGGCGGCGCACGAGCTGATCGCGGCGCTGCCGCTCAATTACGTGGGCTTCGTCGAGGGCGACGACATCTTCTCGGACAACGTGGACGTGGTGGTGACCGACGGCTTCACTGGCAATGTCGCCCTCAAGAGCATGGAGGGCCTGGCACGCATGATTTCCGGGATGCTGCGCGAGGAGTTCACGCGCAGTACGCTGCGCAAGCTCGGCGCCATTGCGGCCACCCCGGCGCTGCAGGCCCTGAAGACGCGCCTCGACCCGCGGCGCTACAATGGCGCGAGCATGATCGGACTCAACGGCATCGTCATCAAGAGTCACGGCGGGGCGGACCTGTTCGCCTTCCAGCGCGCCATCGAAGTGGCCGTGCTGGAGGCCCGCCAGGGGGTACCCTCGCGCATCGCCGCGCAACTCGAGCCGGCGGCGTGAAGCGCTACTCACGCATCGCCGGCACCGGCAGCTACCTGCCCGGCAAGGTGCTGACCAACGCCGACCTGGAAAAGATGGTCGACACCAGCGATGAGTGGATCAAGTCGCGCTCCGGCATCGAACAACGCCACATCGCCGTGCCCGGCGAAACCACCACCGATCTCGCGGTGCCGGCCGCGCGCCGTGCCATGGAGGCTGCGGGTGTAGCGGCCGGCGATGTAGATCTGATCTGCGTGGGCACCACCACGCCCGATTTCGTCTTTCCGAATGTCGGCACCCTGGTGCAGCAGCGCCTGGGCATCCACAATTGCGCGGCCTTCAGCCTGGAAGCGGCCTGCAGCGGTTTCATCTATGCCCTTGGCGTGGCCGACAAGTTCGTGCGGCTGGGCGAGTCGAAATGCGCGCTGGTCATCGGCGCGGAGACCCTGACGCGCATGGTGGACTGGACCGACCGCGCGACCTGCGTGCTGTTCGGCGACGGTGCGGGCGCAGTGATTCTCGAGCCCACGGACCTACCGGGTATCATCTCCACGCACCTGCACGCGGATGGACAGTACAAGGATCTGCTGAATTATCCCGACGGCATTTCCACCGGCTTTGATCTGGTACGGCGCAACCAGGCCTTCATCCACATGAAGGGCAACGAGGTCTACAAACTGGCGGTGAGCAATCTCGGCAAGATCGCGCAGGAAACGCTGGCGGCCAACGGCCTTACGCCCGCGCAGCTCGACTGGCTGGTGCCGCACCAGGCCAATTTGCGCATTATCGAGGCCACCGCCAAACGGCTGGGATTGCCGATGGACAAGGTCATCGTTACCATCGACCGCCACGGCAATACTTCCTCGGCTTCCGTGCCGCTGGCCCTGGACACCGGTATTCGCGACGGTCGCATCAAGCCCGGGCAGCTGCTGTTGCTGGAAGCCTTCGGCGGCGGTTTCACCTGGGGTTCGGCGCTGCTGCGCCTGTAGGCCGAAGCGCTCGTGCCGCTGCGTTCCCGGCTGATCGGCTTTGTGTTGGCGTTGTGCGCCGTCTCGGCGGAGGCGGAGGTGTTCCGACTCGCGCCGGGACAGGACCTGATCGGCGAACCGGGTCTGGCGATGTCGCATCACGAGGATACGCTGCCGGATATCGCGCGGCTCCATCACCTGGGATTCGATGCGATCGTGGCGGCCAATCCCGGCGTGGACATCTGGCTGCCGGGCGAGGGAACGCAGGTCTTGCTTCCGACCCAGCATCTACTGCCCGATGTTCCGCGGGTCGGGGTGATCGTGAATCTCGCGGAAGGGCGCCTGTATTACTTTCGCAGCGATGCCGCAGGTGGTGCCGTGGTCGAGACCTACCCGATAAGCGTGGGGCAGGTGGGCAGGACCATGCCGTTGGGATTGACCCGGGTGGTGGCCAAGCAGAAAAAGCCCACCTGGTATCCGCCCAAGTCCATCCGCGATCGGCACATTCAGGAAGGCGATGCGCTGCCGGCGTTCATT
>JAFEGC010000377.1 GCA_018240265.1 Pseudomonadota bacterium
TCGGCGCGCTGGAGGTGCCGGACAAGCGCCTGTGCATCGAATTCGACGCCGGCACCGAGCACACGGCGGCGTTGCGCAAATCCTGGAAGCAGATGCGCCAGCACCTGTTCAACTGGGCGCAGCGCCAGAACCGCCCGCTGATCGTCAACGGCGGCAACGCGGCGCACGGCAAGGCGGCGCCATGCAAATTGCTCAGCGTCCCGGTGGTGCGCGACACCGGCCGGGTGATCGGCGTGCTCGCCTTCTACAACCCGACCACGGCCGCAGACTTCGCCACGCGCCACGTGTTCCTGGCGCGGCATCTGGGCCGCCAGACCGCCAGCATCGTCGATACGCAGTTCGACCTGGTCACCGGGCTGTACACGCGCGAGGGCTTGGAACAGGCGTACGCCGGTGTTCCGGAGGCCGAGGCGGCGCGGAGCGTGGCGTACTTCGACATCGACCACATGCACGTGGTGAACGAGCTGCACGGCTTCGAGCTGGGCAACGAACTGATCGTGCGCATCGCGGATCTGCTGTGCGCGCCGCGGCTGCCGGCCGATGCGCTCGCCGCCCGCGTTTCCGGCGACCGCTTCGCCGTGGTGCTGCCCACCACCGATACGCGCGCCGCGGAAAAATTCGCGCAGCAAACCTTGAGCGCCGCGGCGGCCTTGGTCATCGGGCCCAAGAAGCAAGCCGTGGAGGTGTCGATGAGCTGCGGCATCTCCGCGCTGGTATGCATGCCGCAGGGACTGGCGCGGGCGCTGGCGGCGGCGGAACTGGCCTGCAAGACCGCGAAAAGCCGCGGCCGTAATCGCGTCGAGACCTACGCCTGCGAGGACGACAGCATGATGCGCCGCCACGACGACATGCTCGCCGTGGGGCAGCTCCGTTCGGCGCTGCGCGAAGATCGGCTGCTGCTGTTCGCCCAGCGCATTACACCGCTCCAGGATCCCTCGCTGGCCGGCGGCTACGAACTGCTGCTGCGCCTGCGCGATGAGCAGGGAAGCCTGGTCGCACCGGGCCCGCTGATCAAGGCCGCGCAGCGCTACCAGATCCTGCCCTCGGTGGATCGCTGGGTGGTGCAGCGCGCATTGCAGATGCTCTCGCCCTACCGCAGCATGTTGCGTTCGCGCGGCCTGGGCATCTCCATCAACGTCTCGGGGCAGTCGATGGGCGATGAGGCCTATCTGCAGCGGCTCAAAGACCTGCTGCGCGAGGCGCGCATGCCGCCCGACTGCATCACCGTCGAAATCACCGAGCAATCCGCGGTATCCAACCTGGCGCGCGCCAATCACATGATCCGCGAACTCAAATCCATGGGCTGCCGCTTCGCGCTGGACGATTTCGGCACCGGCGCGAATTCGCTCACCTACGTGAAGAACCTGCAGATCAGCCGCGTCAAGATCGACGGCAGTTTCGTGCGCGACATTCTCACCGACCGCAACTCCAAGGCCACGGTGCGCGCCATCGTCGAGCTGGCCAAGGGCCTGTCGCTGGACACGGTGGCCGAATTCGTGGAGAGCGCCGAGATCGCTGCCGCGGTCCGCAAACTCGGCGTCGACTACGCGCAGGGCTACTTCTACGGCAAGCCCGAGCCGCTGGATGAGTTGCTGAAGAAATTGGACAGCGACGAATCGCAGCGGCTGCGCAAGCTGTTTCTGGAGAGCTGAGCCCGCGCGGTTGCGGCTCTCAAGGCCGCGCCCGCGTCTGAGTGCCGCTCGCGCCCGTTGAGCCTTGCACGGATGGTGGCCTCAGGCCGCCGCCAGGGCCGGTAGCCGGTGCCTCAGGCGCAGATAAACGTTCAAGTAGCCGGCGAAACAGGCGGCAACGAAAATCAGCATGACCATCAGCACGGCGGAGTAGCCCAGCCGCCAGCCGAGCAGCGCGCCGGCGATGAACGGCCCGGCGCTTTGACCCAACCCTTGAGCCGCGGGGACCAGCGCCACGTACCGGCCGCTGGCATCGATGCCGCTCAAGGTGCCGAGCTGATACACCTGGGTCATCGACCACACCTCGAAGAAGATCAGCACGCCCGCGACATAGCCCGGCACGGTGATGCGCAGCGCCCACATGCCGAATATCAGCATCATCGCCGCGATCGCCGCGAGCTGCGGCCGGTGCTGGCCCCAGCGCCGGCTCAACCAGTAGGCAAACACCCCGCCGGTCAGACTGAACAGGTTGCACAGCGTGAGCGTGTTGGACACGGCTCGCCCCGCCATGCCCAACGAAATTCCGATGCGTTCCGAGTAGGCCCAGAAGGCGCTGGCCGCGACGTTGAACATGACGATGGCGAACAGACACCACCATGCCATGGAACGAAAATCTCCCGCCGCCCGCGGCGAGGGCGCACCGGTGGCCGGAGCGCGGGCCGAAGCCACGGCAGGCAGGTTACGCAGCAACGCCAGCGGCGCCAGAAACGCCGCGGCGAACACCCAGTACAGGCCCGCGAGACCCGCCTGCTGGAGCAGCGAGGGCACCAGCCACAGCTCCAGCGAATTGACGATCACCAGAATCACGATGAGCAGGCTGAAATGTCGAGCGGAGTGCCGCATCAACGACAGGCAGGCGATGGCGGCCGAGTAGCACATGCCGCTGCCGAACCCGGTGAGCAGGCGCATGGCAGCCATGGGCGCAAAAGCGTGGATGCCGGCGGTGACGGCGTTTCCCGCCACGGCGATGACGATACCGGCGAGGATCTGCGCGCGAAATCGGCCGCGATCCGCCCGCGCCGACACCCACACCGAGCCGAGCAGCAGCCCCAGATTCTCCGCGGCGCCGGTCCAGCCGATGTCACGCATGCCG
>JAFEGC010000378.1 GCA_018240265.1 Pseudomonadota bacterium
GAGCCGCCGGAGACGAACACGATGGCATTCAAGCCGTGGCCGCAGTTACGCGCGATGTGCTCGCTCAGTTCCTCCACCGGATCGCTGGTGAAACTGTAGCGATAGCCATGTGCGATGCGATCGATCTGCCGCTTGATGGCCTCGTTCACTTCCGGGTGGCTGTGGCCCAGGCAGTATACGGCCGGCCCGCCGGAGGCATCGATGTAACGCTTGCCGGTGGTGTCGTACACATGGATGCCGCGGCCGTAATCCACCCGCGGTAGCGCACCCTTGGAGGTGACGTCCGCGGCCCAGGAATTGTCGTTCTGCTTTTTCATCGGTTCACTTGTCGCATGAGGGCAAACACCGGCACGCCTGCCAGCAGCAGCACCAAGCCCCAGCCCACGGCGCGCGTTCCGGCGCCCACCAGGGTCCAGAGGGAATACGCCAATGCCAGCGCACCGATGAGCGACAGCGCCCAGGATGTCGCCGGCATGCGTCCTGCCCAGGCCAGGCGCAGGAGCGCCGCCGAGCACAGCGTGTACATCACCAGGCAAGCGGTGGTGGAGAGCAAGATCATGAAGGTGAAAATTTCCACCATGGACTTGCTGGCGTTCATGAGTACGAGCGCGGTCACCAGGATGCTTCCGAAAATCATCGCCGTGTCGGGCGTGCCGCGCGCCGAAGTTCGCGCCAGCAGTTTCGGAAACACGCCGTTGCGTGCCATGACGCAGGGCAGTTCGCCCTGCAGCAGGATCCAGCCGTTCAGGCACCCGAAGCCGCTGATGGCCGCGAACGCCGCCAGCACCTGCGCGGATCGCTCACCCCAGAACAGGCGCGCCACGTCCGCGAACGGTGCGGTGGAAGCTTTCAATTGCGCCGTGGGCAGCAGCACCAGCACCGCGCCGCAGGCGATGACGTAGATGAGCGCGGTTCCCAGCGTGCCATACAGCGTGGCGCGCGGGATGGTGCGGCTCGGGTCCACCACCTTGTCCGCCGGGATGGTGGCGGACTCCAGACCCAAAAGCCCCCACAGCGTGAGCGTGGCCGCGGCGGTGATGCCACCGGCGGAAATCGGGATGGCGGCGTTGCGGCTGAAGTCCGCGGGCTTGACGTAGAACAGCGCGAAGCCGGCGATGGCCAGGAGCGGCGCGACTTTCAGCACCGTGGTGACGTTCTGCACCCAGCTGCTGGCCCTGATGCCGCGACAGTTCACCAGCGTCAGTAGCCACAGGATGCCGAGCGTGAGCGCAACGCTGGCCCCGGGCATGGCGGCCAGCCGCGGAAACAGCGGCGTAAGATAGCTGATGGTGCCGGTGGCGATGGCGGCGTTGCCCACCCAGATGGACACCCAGTATCCCCAGGCGACGATGAAGGCGACGAACGGGCCGAAGGCTTCTTGCGTGTAGGCGTACGGGCCGCCGGCGCGGGGAAACGCATGGCTCAATTGCGAGAACACGTAGGCAAGACACAGCGCACCACCGGCGGTGAGTCCCCAGGCGATCATGCTGTTCATGCCGAACTCGGCCAGCGAGGCGGGCAGCATGAAAATCCCCGAGCCGATGGTGTTGCCCACGACCAGCGCCACGCAGGTCCACAGGCCCATTCGATGCGCAGCCGCGCCGCTCATGCGCGAGCGTACCCGGCGGGCATGCCCACCTGCGCCAGGGTGCGCTCGATCTGCGCCTGCGCTTCATGCAGCGCCGGCAGCAGGGTGCTCATCGCCAGCGCCTTGGCATCGGCGCGATATTGCAGACTGACGTTGAGCCCGGCGACCACCTCGCCGCGGACGCGGATGGGCACGGCCACGGCGCACAGCCCCGGCTCCAGTTCGCGCGACACCAGCGCGTAGCCCTGACGCCGCACTTTCAACAGTTCGATGCGCAACGCCTGGCGTGTGTGCAGCGTATGCGCGGTGATGGGCGCGAGTCGTGCCTTCGCCAGCCACGTATCCAGCGCCGTGTCGCCGAGGCCGGCCAGCAGCACCCGGCCCATCGAGGCTGCGTAAGCGGGGAGCCGCGCGCCCACGCCCAGCGCCACGGTCATGATGCGGCTCACCGGCACCCGCGCCACGTACACGATGTGCTCGCCATCGAGCACCGACATCGAGCAGGACTCCTTCACCTCGCGCACCAGGCCTTCCATGGCGGGCAGCGCCAGTTCCGGCAGGCGCGAGGCCGACAGATACCCGAAACCCAGTTCCAGCACGCGCGGAGTGAGGAAGAAGTCGCGGCCGCGCGTATCCACGTAGCCCAGGTGCCGCAGCGTGATCAGGCTCCGGCGCACCACGGCGCGCGCGAGCCCCGTGCGCTCGGCCAGCTGTGCCTGGCTCAAGCTCGGATGCTCGGCATCGAAGGCGCGGATCACCGCCAGGCCCCGCGCCAGCGACTGCACGTAGTCGGGGCTGTCCTCGACGGTTTCCGCAGCTTGCGCCGTAATTGACAGCGGCACCGAATTGGCTCGTAATGTTGTGCGCATGTCGAATTCATGTTCGCATGGCGTACAAAACAACACAAGGTCCCGGTCATGTCGTTCAAGCTCACCTACGCCACCATGTTTTCCCCGCCCGAGGAACTGCACGGCGCCTACGAGTCGGCGCTGGCGCAGGTTCGCGCCGAGCTGGGCCGCAGCCATGCGCTGTACATCGATGGGCGCGACGTGCCCGGCGCGGCCTCGATCGATGCGTTCAACCCGGCGCGGCAGCCGCAACTGCTGGGCCGGTTCGGCAAGGCGAACCTGGAGCAGATGCGCGCCGCGGTCGGCGCGGCACGGATGGCGCGCGCCGCCTGGGCCGAGA
>JAFEGC010000379.1 GCA_018240265.1 Pseudomonadota bacterium
GGAAATCAGGTATTCGCCCACCTCGGTGGCGGTGGCGCCGCGACCGTAAACCTCCCGGGTGGTGAACTTCACGCCGCTCACGCCATGCGACAGGGCGCCTTGCCAGTACTTGAGGATCGCGGCCTTGCCGGACACGTTGGGCTCGGCCGCCGGCATGATCATGGCATCCTCGGTATATAGCGCGGCCACGGCGGCGGCATCGCCCTTGGCGGCCGCGGCGGCGAAGGCGGCATTGCTGGCGTCGATGCCATCGCGCGTCGGATCGGCGGTGGCGGGCAGGGCGGCGGTACACAGCAAGGCGGCAAGACAAGCGATTCGAATCAGCATGGCGTTTCCTCGTTCCAAGTAGCTTTTGTCAGTCGATGCGGGGTTTACAAACCTTCCTGCTTGTAGATCCTGCCTTCCTTCATGACGAAGTTGACGTTCTCAAGCAGGCGGATGTCGGCGATGGGATCGCCCTTGACGGCGATGATGTCGGCCGACTTGCCGGCCGTGATCGAGCCGAACAGCTCGGAGTGACCGATGAGATCGGCGGCGTTCACCGTGGCGGACTGGATGGCCTGCATGGGCGTCATGCCGTATTTGACCATGAACGCCAGCTGCTTGCCGTTCATGCCGTGTGGGCAGACGCCGGCGTCCGTGCCGTAGCTCATCTTCACCCCGGCCTTGAGCGCCTTGGTGAAATTGCGGCGTTGCGCCTCGGCCAGGTCCCGGTCGTGCTGCAGGAAGTCCGCCGGCGTGTCCGGCGAGGACTGGATGCATTCCTCGTCGTAGATGTCCATGTCGAGATACGTACCATGCTGTTTGGCGAGCGCAATACCCTCATCATCGATCAGCGTGGCATGCTCGACGGAGGCGACGCCGGCGCGAATGGCGTTCTTGATGCCCTCCGGATCGTGAGCATGTGCCGCTACCTTCAAACCGAAGGCTCTGGCTTCCTCCACTGCGGCGCGCAGTTCCTCGGGCGTGAACTCCACGGACTTTGGGTTGCTACCATGCGTGAGCACGGCGCCGGTGGACAGCACCTTGATGTGATCCGCGCCGCGATGCGCCAGCTCGCGAATGCGCTGGCGCACTTCCCACGGACTATTGGCTTCACCGTAGCGCAGGTCCAGCGGTAACTGGATGTCCGGCGCCAAGCCGGTCATGGCGCCGGCTCCCTGAGTGATGGTGACATAGGCGCCCGCCACATACATGCGCGGTCCGTCGATGATCCCAGCGGCGATGGCATCGCGCATGGCCACATCGTTCAGGGCCCGATACACGCCGACGTCGCGCACGGTGGTGAACCCGGCCAGCAAAGTCTTGCGCGCATTGGGAATGGCCGTATAAGCGGTTTCCGCCGCCGAGCGTTGCAGCACGCGCAAGGGCTCGGCATCCGCCAGGTCCGCCAGGTGCGTGTGGCAGTCGATGAGCCCCGGTAGCACAGTCATGCCGGACAGATCGATGACTTTGGCGCCGGCCGGTGCCGGCAGCCCCGCACCGATGGCCTCGATGCGCTGGCCGCGGATGAAGATGTTCTGGTCGGACAACACGCGGCCGGCCAGCACGTCTACGACGTGCCCGGCGCGAATGACGGTGAGATCCTCGGTGACGGCGCGGCCTTCACCCGCGGAACAGAATAGGGCTAGCGCAAAAAAGCATAAGGCAGCTGCGATGAATGGCGCTCGCACGATAACCTCCCGCTATGTGATTCATTCGGATGCGCAACACTGGCGTCGCTTCGTTTACGATGATACTCCACGTCGTGACAAATGGGGTTCAATGCGCCATGAGCGAACCGATCGAACAGGGTGCGCGCCGCGTGCGCCGGCGCCCCGCGGCGCCGGAAAACAAGCACGCGGTGTTCGACCGGACGCGCATGTACCGGCACTTGCGCAATCCGTTCACGCCGCCGCGGGTGTTCTCGGACGACCAGGTGGCGGCGCTGCACGATGCCGCGCTGACGCTGCTGGAAAACCAGGGCATGAAAGTGCTGTCGGCCGACGCGCGTCGCATCTACGCCGAGGCCGGCGCCCGCGTCGATGAGTCCTCCCAGTTCGTGCGCTTGGATCGCGTGCTGGTGGGCGAACAGCTGGCCAAGGCGCCGCGCGAAATCACCTTTCATGCACGCGATCCCGAACGTCATATGCCCGTCCACGATGGACACGTGATCTTCGCTCCCACCTCGGGACCACCCAACATCATGGATACGGCCAGCGGACGCCGGGCGGGCACAATCGAGGATTTCCGCAATTTCGTGAAGCTCTGCCAGAGCTTCGAAGTCATCCACACACTGGGAGGCGCCACCGAGCCGCAGGACATTCCGGTGAACGTGCGACACCTGGAGATGATGCGCGCGCAGTTGATGCTCTCGGACAAGATCCCGTTCATCTACTCGCGTGGTCATGGTCAGGTGGCCGATTGCTTCGAGCTCATGCGCCGTGCCTACGGGCTCACACCCGAGCAATTCCGCTCGCGGCCGCATGTATGGACGGTGATCAACACCAACTCGCCGCTGACGCTGGATATCCCGATGGCGGACGGCATCATCGATTTCGCGCGCGAAGGCCAGGTGTCCATCATCACGCCCTTCACGCTGGCCGGCGCGATGGCGCCGGTCACCATCGCCGGCGCGTTGACGCTCGCTCATGCCGAGGCGCTGTGCGGGCTGGTGCTGGCGCAGCTGGTGCGGCCGGGCGCGCCCATCATCTACGGCAGCTTCACCAGCAACGTGGACATGAAGTCCGGTTCGCCGGCCTTCGGCACGCCGGAGTACGT
>JAFEGC010000037.1 GCA_018240265.1 Pseudomonadota bacterium
CTCGCCAGCCAGAAGTCCGCGCCTGACCACTTGCGCGCTCGCCACGCCGGGCGCGAACAGCCGCCAACCGAACACCGCGGTGCCGATGGCGACGATCAGCCCGCCGCACAGAGCCGCCACCGCCGACCGCCAACCCGAGAACACCGCGAAGCACAGGGCCGCCGCCGCAGCGGTGGCTGCCTGCCACGCGACCACCCGCACGGCCGTGCGTTTGCCGCGCAGCGTGGGATCGGTCATCCGTCGGTCATCCTTTGGGGGGGCCGGGCGCAGGCCGGCACGCAACGGCTAAGGTCCTGCACTGTCATGGTTGAGCCGAAGCGATCCAAAAAGCCGGCGCATTATAAAGATGCGCCGGGCTTGCTTCAAGGTTTTGAAGGCTTTGAGTTTTTTGACAATGCGTGGCCTCGCGGTAAATCCGCGCGGAGGTTCGGCAAGCGCTTATTGAATGTGCGCGAGAATGCCTTCCAGCTCGTCCAGGCTGTTGTAGCTCACCACCAGCTTGCCCTTGCCTGCGTGCGAATGCTGGAACGCCACCTTGGCACCCAGCTTGTCCGCCAACTCCAGCTCCAGGCGCCGAATGTCCGGATCGACCTCGGCTGGCGCGCGCGTCGCGGCGGTGGCGGGCGAGAGCAGACGCCGCACCAGCGCCTCGGTTTCGCGCACCGACAAGGCCTTCTTGGCCACGAGGTTGGCTACCTCGACCTGCTGGCGGCGCGAGGTCAGGCCCAGCAGGGCGCGGGCATGGCCCATCTCGATGCTGCGCTGCTCCACGAGGCTTTTTACTTCCTCCGCCAGCTCGGTCAGGCGCAGCAGGTTGCTCACGGCCGCGCGCGAACGCCCCACCGCGTCCGCAGCCGCCTGATGCGTGAGGCCGAATTCCTCGATCAGGCGCGACAGGGCGCGCGCCTCCTCCAACGGGTTGAGGTTTTCGCGCTGGATGTTTTCGATCAGCGCCATGGCCACGGCGGCCTCATCGGGCACTTCGCGTACCACGGCAGGGATCTCGCTCAGGCCCGCCATCTGAGCCGCGCGCCAACGCCGCTCGCCGGCGATGATTTCGTAGCGCTGCGACTCGCCCAGCTGCGGCCGGCCCACCGGACGCACCAAGATGGGCTGCACGATGCCCTGCGCCTTGATGGACTCGGCCAGCTCGCCCAGAGACTCGGTGCGCATGTCCGAGCGCGGCTGGTACTTGCCTCGCTGCAGCAGATCCAGCGGGAGTGTAGCCAGACGATCGCCTGGCGGGAGCACCGCCGTTGTCACCGCCGCACTGGCGGCCGGCTGCGTCGCCGCGCGCGCCAGGAACGGACTCAGCTCAGCAAGGCCGCGGCCCAGGGAGGGTTTCTTGCCCGACATGGAACGGGAGTTTAGCAACAATGCGATATCGGTCGACAAGGATCGTGCGACCTGGGCGACAACCCCCTGCATCGACCACCACGTGCCAACATCTCGCCATGTACGGTGCAACGCGCTGTCAGCTGTTCAGAAACTCTCCAGCAGGATGGACCCCCGGTAATTTCCGGCATGCAAGGGTTGGGTCTTGCCGTTCACGGTCAGTCGCAGGCGATTGCCCGGCAGAGCATCGAGCCGCGCACCAGGCGCAAGCGTCAGGTTTGACAGATAAGAGCGTCCCGTCACCGTCCAGTGTGAACGGCCATCGAGCATCACGCTCAGACCGTTGTCCGGTCTCGGCGGCGACACCGAGTTTGATACATGTCCTATCTCGCGATACGTCTCCCGTGTCGGTTCCTTGCCGGTCGCCGGCGCAGTTTTCGATGTCGATATCACACCGACGATGGTGGCGTTTTCGAAGCTGAGCCGCATGGTGCTGCGCCCCGTCCGCCCATTGTAGAAGTCCCCCGCCAGCGAGGTATTGCGAAACACCGCGGTCACATCTGGATTGGCCGGAGCGCGCGAGCCGCGCGGATGATCGCCATCGGGGCCCATGCCCGGAGGTGGCGCACCCATTCCCGCAGGCGGATGACCGCTCATCATCGCTTTCAGGAACGGGTCGTCGTTTTCCATGGACTGGAGGATCACCCCGCTGTCGGACACCACCTTGGCATCGTCCACGACGATGCTCGTGCCGATGCCCTTGACCTGGATCGCGGTCTGGCGGGCGTGCAGCAAGCTGCCCTTGTCGATCGTGAGCGTGCCGCCACCCGTACCCGAATGCATCATCACACCGTAGCGGTCCGACTGCACCCAGGTGCCGTTGGTGAACGTCACCGAGCCTTCGGCCGCCATGATTGCGCCGATGTCGGCGACCCGGATCACCGAGTGGTCGAACGTGTCCACCGAATCGCCGATGGAGTACGCGCCGTAGCCGCTGTCGACAACCTCGATCAGGCTATCGGTGACGAACATGCGTGTGTGCCGGGTCACGTCGGTGGACATCGCCCCCCAACCTTGTACGCGGATGTGCGAACGGTTGTAATGAACCGTGCCGTCCTCGACCAGATTCGTCGCGCGTGCATTGCCCGAAAGACCGAGCATCCATGGCACTTCCATCATCTTGCCGACGTCGACGGTAAACTTGTAATCGGGCGGGAGCGTGCCGTTCCTGACCTCGATTTCCGCGTCGTTGACGTCGACCGTGGCCGCACCGCCGACGAACACCGCCGTGCGGATGGCACCCTGCGTGTGGATGATTGGCCGCTCGACGGTGAGCCTGGTTTTGCCGGTTGCCATGATGCCCGCACCGAAGCCGGCAAAATCGTTGCCGCCGTTGCCGGTGAGGTCGATGATCGGATGATCGAGGGTATAGCTGCCACTGCCGTCGACCACGACCGCGTTGAAGCGTTCGCCACGTGATTCTATCCGCAAGTCGATCGCGGCTCTTGGCTCCACTTTGCCGGACAGGACCGCGGCCGCCACCGACTTGGATGCCACCGGCACCCCATCGTGTACGTAGAGCGCCGTCCTGAAATGGTGTACCGGCAGGGCCATGAAGCTGACCGGGATATCGTCTGCCACCGACAGGACCACGTTGCCCTTGTAAGTGCCCGGTGCCAAATCGGTTTCGACTCCGTCCACCGTCAACGTCAGCGTCTTGCCGGCTGCAGCGGTCGGCACACTGCCCGCGTTGATGGTGAGCACGTCGTAATGGGTCGTCTCACTCACTACCGCGGGTGGCTTGGCGGACGCGTTGTCCGATGCCAGCTTCGACCACGCCGCAGGAGTCAACGCGACCGCGATCGTACCTAGTATGATCAAGACTGGTTTGCGCATGGTCAGCATTCTCCCGATCGATGTTTGTCTGCGGACGATGTCTCACCGGCATCATCCTTCGAAGTGCCATTACGGCTTGCGCTCACGCCAGCAGCGGCCCGCTTCGCATGCCCGAGGGTGCGAAGGGCCTCGCCACTGGTTAGGGCGAGATGATCAGCGTTCCTCCGGCAGGCAAGCGGCGCTGCTCCTTGCGTGCCCCATCCGCCGGTCGGGCGCGGATCGTAACCCCAGCGGGGGCGTCGATCGCGCTGATCGGTGTCGTGGCGGCGAGCATCACCTGCGAGTCCGCGCGTGCGGTCCAGCGGCTGTGCGCGTCGGCGACCAGGGTAACGCCCCGCAAGGCGCCCGACAGCTCAGCATTGTCCAACTCCACGACCGTCTTGCGCTCGGGATCGGTTGCGATCGCATCGCCTGCCAGTTTGGTTGCCCGCAAGGTCATCCGCACACCGGGTACCTGCCTGCCCGCTGTCTTGGTGGCGTTGGGATCATCGTTCTTGCGTACCTCGAGCAGCACGCCGGTATCGCTCTGCGGGTGTCCGCCGGAGACGTGGATGGCTGCATTAGCGCTCTTTACCAGCACGACGGGCCCCGCGCTCGTGAATGCGCTGTTCGTCAGGTTAAGTTCGGCCGTTTCACCGGGATCGAAGGCCATCACCGAATGGATCATCACGCCGTTGCGTCCAGCGTGACCCGTGACGTGGTCGAAATCGATTCGCGCCTTGCCCGCGATGATGCCCAGATCGCCGCCACTGTCGATACGGCTGGCGTTGATCACGACGTGCGCGCCGAAATCGGCATAGGCTCCATAGCCCTTGCGGTGCACGACCACGGTGCAATCGTTCGCCTCGAGATAGAGATTGCCGCCGGTGGCATCGGTGGACAGTGCGCCCCAGGCATCGGCTTCGATCCGGCTGTGGTACAGGAAGGTGCGCGAATTGCTCATCGCCAGCACCGTGCGCGCAGTTCCGTCGAGCCCAAGCGGCGCGGGCGGCTGCATCATTCCCGGGCCGATATGCGGTTTGTAGCCCACCGGCAACGCACCGCCGTTGGCCCGCAAAGTCGAATCAAAGACTCGTACAGTGGCACCTTCGGCCGCGACCAGGGCCGAGGATACCGCGCCGCTGGTTTCGATTTTTTCGTGATCGATGACCATTGCGGCGTCGGCACGAACCAGTACTCCGGCACCGATTCCAAGAAAGTCGTTGCTACCGGTACCGGTAAGCTGCACCGCGCCCTGTCGGAGCGTGACCGCGGAACGTCCTCCGCTGACGATGAGGCCGTTGCGGGCATTTTTTGCCGAGCGGATGGCAAGGCGGTCAAGGAGTGTCGCGCTCGGCGACCCGGTGACCTCCGCGTCGGCGGAGGTCACGATCGTCCCGTCCCGGATCGCGAGCGCCGTGTCGTAATGCGTCTGCGCCATCGAAGGCATCTGGGGAGGACCGGGAGGGCCGCCGGGCGGAGCTCCCATCGGACCGCCTGGCGGCGGCGAGCCCGCAGGTGGCGGGCGGTCCGCCGGTGCCTGCATACCGTCCTTCGGAAACGACAACAGCGGCAGCAGTAGCATGGCCACGGCCAGCGATGAAAGCCAACTTGTTCGCATTGGAGTATTGCTCACGGCGGCAGGTCAAAATTTCATGGACGCCGTCAAGCCGTAGGTCCGCGGCGCCTGCACCTGGGCATAGCCAAAGAATTCGGAAGTCTTGATCAGCTTGTCGTTGACGTTCTTGACGAACCCTGTCACCGAGTAGCGCGTGCTGTCAGAGGTCCAGCCGACGAGGGCATCGCCGGTGGAGTAGCTGCCCATGACGGCCGGCGAGCCCTGCACCTGCGAGGCGAACACCGGAAACACCAGCTGCGAGGACAGCGTACGGAAATCGCCGCGCAACCAGATGCGACCTGCCGCCCCCAGATCGAAGTCGTGTTCATAGCTGGCCTTGAAACTCCAACGCGGCGAGTTGGTGAACGGCGCCCCGGCATACAGGCTCGCGCCGGTGATTTTCGAATCGAGGTAGACCAACGACCCGGTGAGTTTGTCGGCGCGGGTCAGGGCATATGCGGCGCTGCCTTCGGCGCCCAGCTCATGCCCTGGGAAGGTCAGGAAGCTCGGCGGGTTCGGGAACACCACGTACACCAGCTGATACGACTTGTAATCGTAGTAAAAGACTGCGGCATTGAGCAGCAATGTGCCATTCAGAAGCGTGTTCTTGATACCCGCTTCGTAGTCGACCATGTTTTCGGGAGCATAGGCTTCGGGTGCGGAGAAGGGGCTGGCGAATCCATAGCCGCCCTCACGATGACCGCTCGCGATCGTGGCATAGACAAGTGATTGCGCAGCGATCTTCGCCTCGATGGTCGCCTTGTAGTCGAAGTAGTTCGTACGCACATCGGCCAGCTTCACGATATCCGGCACGGTTACCGGCGCTCCGGTTGCGCCTGCCGTATTGTTGTTGTTGAGATCCGTCGTACCGCCGGTCTTGACCCAGCTCTCGCGTCCGCCCAAGGTCAGATGCAGCGCGGACCCCAGCGGTATCGTCACCTGTCCGAATACCGAATCGACGTTGACGGTGCGCACATCGACTCCGAAGTCGGTCTGGTAGGCCGTGGTCGCGCATGGCGATCCTGGCGGTCCGGCGGCCGCGTTGCTGTAGCCGGGGGGAGGGATGTAAACCGTATTGGTGCCGGGCCCGCCGGTTGGCGAGTACGCATAGCAGGATCCGGAAATGTTGAACGGACCGGTGCCGTTGTTATGGTAATGGTAGTAACCCCCGGTCCAGGGCACCGTGGCTTCTGGCTTGGACGCGTAGCGTGCTTCGACCGCAAACTGATCCGTGTACAGAGGATCGTAGTTGTAGGCAAAGTTGCCGCCGAACGATCCTTGTACTATGCCGTGCAGAGTCTGGTACGAAGGCAGCAAGATGAATTTGCCCGGACCTGCGTCGAATTCCAGATCGGCCCAGTACTTGCGCGCGACATGGTGTTGAAATCCGTCGGGCGGATCGGAAGTGAAGCGCGAATCGGCGGCAAAGGAACTGTCCGGGATCGCGCCCGGGCCCTTGCCGCGCAGCGTGGTCTGCTCGAAGCCGACCAGGGCCGAGACTCCCGGGTTCGGATTGAACAGCAGCTTGGCTCGGAACGATGACGCCTTGTTGTCGTCGCGCCCATTTGAAATGTAACCATCGCGCGCAACGGCCGCGCCGGAAATTCGCAGGGCGAGCGCCTCGCCCAGCGGCACGTTTACCGCGCCTTCACCGCGCCAGCTGGAATAGTTGCCGCCCTCGCCCTGCACGTAACCTTCGAATTTGCCAAGGACAGGATTGCGCGAGATGACATTGACCACACCGCCGACCGCATTGCGCCCGTAGATCGTGCTCTGTGGGCCGTTCAGGGTCTCGACCCGTTCCAGATCATAGAAGCCGGTCGATGCTGCTTCGCCGCGCGAGTTGTAGATGCCGTCGAAATTGGTTGCCACGGCGCCGGCACCGTTTTGTGGCGGCAGATTGAGGCCGAGGCCGCGAATCGAAACCATGAAACCTCGGGCGACGCCTTGCACCTGTACGCCGGGAGCATTGACCAGAACTTCATCGAGCTTGGTTCGACCTTCTTTCTGAATTTCCGTGCCGCTCACCACCGAGACCGAGATCGGTGTGTCCTGGATGTTCTGTTCGAACTTCTGGGCCGTGACGACAATTTCAGGTATCGCGGTCGCAGTTGCGCCGCTCGCATCCTGTGCGTATCCCGGACCGCCGATCAGACCCGTGACCCCGGCCAGTGCCATCCCCCAACAGCGACCATTTCGCGCACCGCGCATGCTTGCCTCCTCCGCTTAATGCTGCTCGTCTCGCATCAGGCTGATTGGCACATCGATCCACCATTCGCAGCGGCAAATTCGATGTACTACATCCCGATATATTTGTTGTGTATTGTGGTACCGTAGCAGCCGCGACGATACAGGTCAACTGTACCGTATCCTGAGCCAGGAGAATATCCGTCGATGAACCATCAGATCATCAGCCGCAAGCCGGGCTTCGCGCAGGGGCTGTTCTTGATCCTGCCGATAGTGCTCGGCGTGGTCGGAGTCTCCGTGTTCACCGCCACCGTCAACCTGATGCAGCAGCACTTCAGCTATGTGCCCAATGGCGCATATTGGGTCAATCTGCTGCAGACCATGCCCGGCTTCTGGATCGTTGCGTTCTCGCCCATTGCCGGCTGGCTCGCCGATCGGCTGGGACGACGCAACATACTGATGCTTTCCATGGTGGTGTACGCGCTGGTGGGGATGGCGCCGTTCTGGCTGGAGAACATCTGGACGATTCTCCTCACCCGTTGCTTCGTCGGCATGTGCGAGTCGGTGGTGCTGACGGTGACCACCACGATGCTGTGCGATTACTTTCACGGACGAACGCGCGAGCGCTGGCTCGCCAGCCAGACTGGCGTCGCGTCGCTGTCGGCCTTGCTGATCATCCCGCTCGGCGGCGCGCTGGGGGCGAGATACGGCTGGCAAGGGCCGTTCCTCGTGTATTTCATCAGCCTCGTTCTGGTCGTGTTCGTCGCCATCTATACCTGGGAGCCGGAACACGTGGCGCCCACGACCGACGAGATTGCAATGGTGAATGCGGACGCGATTTACCAGAGCATCCCATGGGCCCGCATGTCCGGCATCATTCTGATCACGCTGGTCGGTTCGATTTTCTTTTATTCGACCATTACCCAGAACGCGAACGCGCTGGTGCAGCTTGGCGTGAAGGACCCCGCTCGCATTGGCGCCTACGCCACCTGGGCAAGTCTCGGCGTGCCGGTCGGTACGGTGCTTTTCTGGTTTCTCGGCCGCCTGCACATCAACCTGCTGTTGTGCATCGACTTCCTGATCATCGGCATCGGCTTTACACTGATGTCAACCGCGAGCACCCCTGCCGGCTACGTGATGGCAGCCGACTTGCAGCAAGTCGGCTGCGGCCTGGTGCTTCCCACACTGCTGGTATGGGCAACCCGCGGGCTCGCTTATCATGTGCGCGGGCGCGGCAATGGTCTGTGGCAGGGAGCCTTTGGCCTTGGTCTGTTCGCCAGCGGCATAGTCCTGCAGTATATGGGCAGTCTTTACGGGGGTTCGATACTCGCGGCCTTCGGTGTACTGGGCAGATTCGGCCTTGCCGCGGCAGGCATCGCGCTGGTTGCCTGGATCGTGTTGCGACGCAGCCGAAGGGCGTAGGTTTTATCGCGCGACTCAAGGTGCGCACCGATCGCGGATCGCGGGACAGTTGCGCGGAGGCAAGACGTGAGGCTGGTCAGCTTTGAACACAAAGGCGCCGATCGGGCCGGCGTCGCGCTAGACGCCGACACCATCCTCGACCTGTCGAGCGCCTTCGCCCTGGCGGGCGCCGGCGAGCAGGCGCCGCGTTCGGTGCAGGAGCTCATCGAGGGCGGCGGCGAAGCGCTGACACTGCTCAGGCAAGGGCTCACCGCGGCGCGCGCCGATCGCAGCCGCGCTCGCCTGTATCTGACGACCGACATCCACTGGCGCGCGCCGGTGCGCCGTCCGTCGAAAATCTGCTGCCTGGCGTTGAACAACAGCGCCAATGCCGATCGCATCCTTTCCGGGCCGAAGCATCCCGCCATGTTCATCAAGCCGGCGAGTGCGCTTGCGGGACATGGCGAGGCCATCGTGTGCAAACCGCAGTACGGCCGCACGCATCCCGAGCCCGAGCTTGCCGTGGTGATCGGCCGGCGCGCCAAGGACGTGGCCGCCGCCGATGCCTACGCCTACGTGTTCGGCTACACCATTCACAACGACATCACCTCGCCGACCATGCGCACCGAGGACACTTTCCATTATCGCGCCATTCACCCGGCGCCGGACCAGCCGGACGGCATGACCTACGTGGATACCTGGGTGAGCTACCCGGGCCGCTACAAATGCGCCGACACCTTCGCCTGCATGGGACCCTGGCTGGTGAGCGCGGATGAAGTGCCGCGGCCGCATGAACTCGCCGTGCGCTGCCGGCATGGCGAGCGTCTGATCACCGAGGACAACACCGCCAACCTGTTCTACAAGGTCCCCGAGGTCATCGAGTTCCTGACGGCATACATGACGCTGCTGCCAGGCGACATCGTATCCATGGGTACGGCGCTTGCACCTCACGCGCGCGGTGGCGCCATCCAGAATGTGGATTTGAACGTGTTGGGCGGATCGGTATCGGTGGAAATCGAAGGACTGGGCTGTCTGATCAATCCGGTGCGACGCCTGCAGGGCGGCGCCGGGCAACCCGCATGAGCCGCATCCCTCTGCTGCCTGGCGATCTGGTCGAGCCCGCCGAACTCATCGATGCGATCCGCGCGCGCCGTGGTGGGACGCTGTTGCATCTAGACCGGATGCTGCTGCACAGCCCGGCGCTGGCGCGGGCCTGGAACGATTATCTCGGCGCCATCCGCGGGCGGCTTTCGATCAGCTCCAAACTGCGCGAGCTGGTGATCTGCGCGGTGGCGCGTCTGAACGGTGCGGACTACGAGTTCGCGCAGCATGCGCCGGAGTTCCGCCGCGCCGGTGGTTCCGCCGAGGCCCTGGCTGCGTTGCACGACCTCGATGCCGCTCTGGCGGGCGAGGCCCCCTTCGATGCGCTGGAGCGCGCCGCGCTGCGCGTGACCTGCGAGCTTACCCGCGAACTGCGCGTGAGCGAGCCAGCCTTCGCCGCGCTGCGCGCCGCTCTGCCCGATGCATCCCAGCAGGTGGAGCTGATCGCGGTCATTGCTACGTACAACATGGTGTCGCGCTTTCTGATCGGCTGCGACGTGCCGCCCGAAGACGCGGAAGGAGGCTGAACTTGAACCCTCTCGACATGGACCCGCTCGACCGGCTGCGCATCCAGCTCGAACTGCAGGAACTGAACGCCGCCTTCACCCATCATCTCGATCATGGCGAGATCGACGCGCTGGTGGACTTGTTCACCGAAGGGGCCGAGTACACGCATGGCGAACGATGCAGCAGCGGCCGGCGGGAAATCCGCCGCCTGTTCGAGGCGCGCGCCGCCACCGGTGCGCGCACCGTGCGCCATTTGTGCTCGGGACTGCGCATCCACATCGACGGTCCCGAGCACGCGCGCGGCACCAGCGTCTGCCTGACCTTTGCCCATGACGGGCCGGCACCCGTGGCGAACGCAACCGTGCATCTGGTCGCGGATTTTCTCGACTCTTATGCACGCGACGAGACCGGACGCTGGCGCATCGCGCGGCGTCACATTGAGCGAATTTTCGTCGCACCGGACAATCCCGGCCCTGTCGGTCTGGCGCCCTCAAGAGGTCCTCTATGAACCCGATGCTGCTCTGCAGCGCGCATTCCCCGCTCTTGTATTGCTACGCCCGCGCGCCCCAGTGCCATGAAGCGACCGAGCGCCTGACGGCCGAGCGCGCCGCCGTCATCGCCGCGGCGCGCCCCGAGCTCGTGATCGTGTTCGGACCGGATCACTTCAACGGTTTCTTCCTGCGTCTGGTGCCGCCGTTCTGCGCCGGCTTGCGCTGTCACGCCGTGGCCGACATCGGCGGTTTTCCAGGCCCGCTGAACGTGCCCGCTGACACTGCGCTCGCGCTCATCGGCGCGGTGCGGCGCGCCGGCGTAGACTTGGCGGTCTCGTATGACATGACCGTGGATCATGGTTTCTCGCAGACCATGACGCGCACACTGGGCGCGCTCGACCGCTACCCAAGCATTCCGATTTTCATCAATGGCATCGCGCCGCCCTTCGTACCTTTCCGGCGCTCCCGGCTCCTGGGCGAGGCAGTGGGCGCCTTCGCACGCACGCTGGGCCAGCGCGTGTTGTTGCTCGCCTCCGGGGGCATGTCGCACAACCCGACGCGCTACTACCCCGCCTTCGGCAGCGGAGATGCGGCGGTGACCGCCTACCAGCTTCACGGCGGCACCGGTGAAGGGCTCTCCTCGGCCGAGTGGCTAGAACGGCTCGAGCGCATGCATCATGAGGGCGCACACATGCTGGTAGACGGCTCACGCACGCGCGCCGACCTGAAGCTCAACCCCGAGGTCGACCGGCGCATCCTCGACATCCTTACCTCCGAGCGACTGGAGGATATCGACGCCATAGAACCGGAATGGATGGTGGAGAACGCCGGCATCGGCTCACTGGAATTGCACACCTGGGTGGCGGCGACGGCCGCCCACCGGGCCGCCGGCGGCGCGGCGCCGGTGGTCGATCTGTATGCCGAAGCGCTCGAATACGGCATCGCATTCGGGATGATGCACGGCGAATGAACACGCCGGACGCTGAATCCGGACGGCTTGGCACTTGTTGGCTCGCGCACGCTACGTCGCGCGGCTGCCCCGCCGCTACCACGCAGAACCGCGCAACACGAGGAACCATCATGACTGTGAGAATTGCCTGCCTCGTCACACTCGCCACCGCGGGACTTGCGCCCGCGCTCGCGCAGACCCCACCGCCCGCCGCCGGCCCGGCTCCGCCCTATGGACCCAACATCACGCTCGCCCAGGCCAAGACCGTACTGGCCGCCGCGGAAGGCGAGGCGCGCAAGCGCAACGCCGCCGGCGCGGTGTTCGCCATCGTGCAGCCGAACGGCGCGCTGGTGCTGTTCGAAAAGCTCGATGGCTCGACCTACGTGTCGATCGAGTTCGCGCAGGCCAAAGCGCGCACCGCCGCCATCACCCGCCGCGCCACCGGCGGCGAGCCGCCGGGAGGTCCGCCGTTGCCGGATTTGATCGGCCTGCCAGGGGGTGTGCCCATCGTGATCGACGCTCACACGGTCGGCGCCATCGGCGTCAGCGGCGTGGAAGGCGCCGATGCGGCGGTGGCCGAAGCGGCTGCGGCGGCGGTCAAGGCCGGAACATGAAATGAGATGACAGGCGTCGCGGAAGTCTGAGACTTCTCGCATAAGAGTCGGGTTGTGCATTCGCCCCCGACCGGCGCTGCGGCCAGTCGGGGGCGAGACAAACGAAGGATGGATCAGAAGCCGTAGTTGAGGCGCACGCCAAAGTAGCGCTTCGCATCGCGCGCCGGCTGCCCGACGATCGCGTTGGCCGAGCCCCACGGGCTGCTCCAGAAATCCTCGAGATCCGTGTAGTAGATATGATTGGTCAAGTTGTTGACGAAGGCCGTCACCGACATCTTGCCCGACTTGTCACGCAGTCCCACATCGAGGTTTACGATGCTGAAGGCCGACTGGATGGCGTATGGGTTCTGGTCGACCAGCATCTGTGCCTTGCTGCGATAGGACCAGGAGCCGCCGAACACCATCTCGTAGGCACCGCTCCCCAGCGGCAGGCGCTGCTCCACGCTCAGCACAGACTTGAACTTCGGCGAGTTTGGCATGACCTTGCCGGACAGGTCCTGGGTCACGGGACCACCGGGCAAGGCTTGTGCGCAGCCCGCTGGGATCGTGCCGGGCACCGTCGGGTAGTAGCACGGCGCACCCTTGTAGTCCTTGAACTTGGCATCGATGTAGGCGAGGTTCAGGTCGATGCGCAGCAACTGGGTCGCGGCGATGGCGGCGTCCAACTCCACGCCCTTGGTCTCCGCCTCACCCGCGTTGGCGAGAATCAGCGGCGGACTGAGAGAATAGTTGGACTGGTCGAAGATCTGCACCTGGAAGTCCTTGTACTTCGTGTCCCAGATCGCTGCGTTCAGTGTCAGTCGACGGTCGAAGTAGCTACCCTTGGTGCCGATCTCGAAGTGATCGACATTCTCCTTCTTCACGGGCACGCCCAACGTCGGCTTGGTCGGCGTCAGGTTGGCAGCGGTGTTATAGGCCGCCGGTGAGGTGCCCCGCGCATAAGTGAAGTACAGCATCGTGTCCGCGGTGAGCTTGCGCTGAACGCTGAAGTCACCCACCACAGTCGATTCGTTCGAGCTGTCCGCGGCTGACAGGTCGGCATAGATCACCGGCGGCGGGAAGCTCGCGGTGTACAGGTTCTGCTGAGTGGCGTAGCTGATCTTGTCATAGTTGTAGCGCAGTCCGGCGATCAGCGACCAGTCCGGCGAGAACTTCCAGGTTGCCCGCCCGTACAGGTCCGCGGTCTTGGTCAGCGGCTTTACCGCCACGCTCAGGAAGGCGGGCAGCAGGCCACGATCCTCAGTGAAATCGATCCGGGTGTCGGCGTAGAAGGCGCCGACCAGGTAGCTGAAGTCCCGATCGGTGGGCGATACGAGCTTCAGTTCCTCGCTGAACTGCTTGATGCTGTAGTTCTGGACCTGCGTGTTGAAAAACGGCGGCGTGGGGTTGCCCGGCGTGCCGGCGCCGGTCAGATTGTTCCAGAAGAAAGAGTTCACCGCGAACAGGTCCTGCACGTTGGTCTGCTCCTCCTTCTGGTAGGCCGTGGTGGAGCCCAGGGTCAA
>JAFEGC010000380.1 GCA_018240265.1 Pseudomonadota bacterium
CGGTGCGCGGCGCGGCGCTGCAATTACTGGGCGATTCGGCCGGCGCCCTGGCCGAGGGCGAAAAGGCCATCCACCTCTCGCCGGGCAACGAGAACGCGGCCGCGCTCCTGGCCTCGCTCTACACCCGCGCCAACCGCAATGCCGATGCTCTGCGGGTGGTTGGACAGGCGCTCAAGCTCACGCCCAACAGCATCGAGCTGCGCGGCATCATGGCTCAGCTCGCATTCAGCGCAGGCAACCTGGCGGGTGCGGAGGAACAATTACGCGACGTCATCCGGCTCGAACCCGAGGTGCTGGCCCACCGCTATCACCTCGCCCAGTTCTACCTGGTCAACGATCAGGCCGAAGCCGCCGAACGCACGCTGCGCGAGGCGGTGGCAGCGAAGCCGGATGAGGTTTCCGCCAAACTGGCCCTCGCCGATGTAATCGCTGCGCATCGCTCCTTCGCCGAGGGCGAAAAGGAATTGAAGGAGCTGATCGCCCAAAGCGGTAACAGCCTGAGCCTGCAGTTGGGATTAGGTGAGTTCTACGCCACGCACGATCATCAGGATCAGGCCCTCGCCACCTATCGCGGCATTATCGAAGCGGACGACGCCGGGCCCCAGGGGTTGACCGCGCGCAACCGCATCGCCGCCATCGATCTGCGCGGCAACCGCATCGCCGACGCCGAGAAGCTTCTGGGCGAGGTATTGAAATCCAACCCACGCGACAACGACGCGCTGATCATGCGCGCGGAGCTCGCCCTGTCGCGCGGCGAAGCTACCCAGGCCATCACCGATCTGCGCGCCGTGCTGCGCGACAAGCCCGACGAGACCGCGGTGATGCGCACGCTGGCGCGCGCCTACCAGGTCAACCAGGACAAGCCTCTGGCCGAGGAGACGTTGCGCCAGGCAATCCGCGCCAACCCCACGGAAGTCGCGACACGGCTCGAACTGGCGAAATTCCTCATCGACAACGACCGTGCTGCCGAAGCGCAGCCGGTAGTGGATCAGCTGGTCACCGACCGGCCGGGCAACACCCAGGGGCTGGAAGCGGCATTCCGGGTACAGCTGGCCCGCAACGACCTGAGCGGGGCTCGCAGCAGCGCGCGGGCCATTCGCGCCATCGACCCGCAGCGGCCGTTGGGTTACTACCTCGCCGGCCTGATCGATGAGAACGACCGGAAATATGACGATGCGCTGGCCAACTACGAAAAGGCGCTGGCGTTGCCGAATTCGGGCATCGAGCCCTTGTCGGCTGCGGTCCGCGTGGACCTGCTGCAAAAGCATCCCGACAAGGCGCTGGCCCGCATCGATACGGTCATCGGCAAGTTGGAGCAGGATGCCACGCTCTTCAATCTCAAGGGCGAAGTACTGACGCAGGCCGGTCGGAGCGAGGAGGCCATCGCCGCGTTCGAGCAGGCCATTCGCCTGGCGCCAAAGTGGTGGGCGCCGTATCGGGGCATCGCCGCCGCGAACCTCGTTGCCAAACGCAACTCGGCCGCGTTTTCTGCGTTTCAGCGAGGCGTCGACGCCACGCACGCCCCGCCGCTGCTGCTGCAGTTCGCTGCCACCTATGAGCGGCTCGGCCAGCCGGCAGATGCCATCGCGTTGTACGAGGACTGGCTCAAGCGCGAACCGACGGCCGATCTCGCCGCCAACAATCTGGCCATGTTGCTGGTCACCTACCGGGCCCAGGACGAGGCCGCCCGCGACCGCGCTCTGCAGTTGACGCAGCACTTCGCCAACTCGGTGAACGCCGCCCTGGTCGACACCTATGGCTGGGTGCGCTATGTGCGCGGCGAGTACGAGGCGGCGCTGCCGCCCCTGCAGCGGGCCGTGGAACTCGCCCCGGGCGCGCCGCTTCTGCACTATCACCTGGGCATGGCGCAGTTTCGCGCGGGGAAGGCGGAGGCCGCGAGGCAACAGTTGAATGCGGCCGTGGTCGCAGGCGCGAACTACGACGGTCTGGACGAGGCGCGCAAGACGCTTGCATTGCTCGGCCCGGCGACATGACCGACAACTCGCATACATGTGTCATACACATGAAATTCACTGGGAGTGGTTTCTTTTTGACGACATCTGGCACTTGTCAATTTCGCGCGGTAGATTTTGATCGTGTCAAAAGTGTTGCAGGCAATGGGCCTGCGAAGATTTTCGAGCAAGGGGACCAGCATGAAGCTTCTGAACGTGATCGCATTGACCGCACTTGGAACGATGGCTCTCGGCGCAAAGTCGCAGGCAGCGACGGTTCTCTTCAGTGACGATTTCAACAGCGACACACTGGCGCTGAATGGCACTCCAACGGGCTGGAAGGTTACGTCCGGTACCGTCGACATCATCGGTAAGAACGGCGTCACCACGTTGTTCGATTTGCTACCCGGCAATGGCGGGTACATCGACATGGATGGCAGCACCATGCACCAGGGCACCATGCGCACGGTGCAGACATTCAATTTCGTTCCTGGACAGACATACACGCTGAGCTACCAGCTCGCCGGCAGCCAGCGCAGCTGGTCCACACCCGACCGGGTACGAGCTTTGTTCCGCGACACGGGCGGCAACCTCGTGCCCAACACGCGACAAGTGACCAGCCTGGCTTACTCCACGGGGTTCACCACGTTCACCGAGTCCTTCACCGTCAGCGCGCCGGTCACAGCCCGCTTGATTTTCGCCGCCGTCAGCCGCGTTTCGGATAACGCCGGTCTGCTGCTCGACAACGTGAAGCTCACCGCGGTACCGCTGCCGGGCGCTGCATTGCTGATGCTCTCGGGTCT
>JAFEGC010000381.1 GCA_018240265.1 Pseudomonadota bacterium
ACGATGTCGCGAATGCCGGGTGGATAATGCGCCACATAGCGCGAAACTTCAGGTCGCGGGCCGATCAGGCTCATGTCTCCCCGAGCCACATTGACCAATTGCGGAAGTTCGTCGATCTTGAAACGGCGCAGGAATCGGCCGAGAACCGTGATGCGGGCGTCATTGCCAACCGTCACCTGTCGTGTATCGGCTGCGGTGGCCTGGCGCATGGTCCGGAACTTCAGGATGTTGAACTCCGCTCCCCATCGCCCGACCCGTTTCTGGCGAAATATCGCTGGTCCGGCTGTTTCCAGCCGGATGCACAGACCGATGAGAATCAGTGGAGCTGCCAGCAAGCTCAACAGAAGCATGGAGAGCACAAGGTCGATCGTGCGCTTAAGCACGACGGCAAAGATTCCTGAGTGATTCGATGACGTACTGTTGGTCTGCGTCTGTCATGGCCGTGTACAGGGGCAGGCTGATGATCGACTGGTACGCCTGCTCCGCGGCGGGAAAGCGCTCGGGCACCAGCGAGTAGCGGTCCCGCCAATAAGGGTGGCGGTGCAGCGGGATGTAGTGGACGCTGGTGCCGATGCCCAAGGCGGCTAGTTCTTCGATGGTCTGATCCCGTGACAGGCGAATACCGGGTTGCAGACGAATCACGAACAGGTGCCATGCATGGGTGTCGCTGGACTCCGGCTTGTACGGCAGCTTCAAGGGCAGGTCCCGCAGCTCGCGCAGATAGGTGTCCGCGAGAGCCTGCCTGCGCGCGAGGAATCTCGGCAACTTCTTCAGTTGCTCGATGCCGATGGCGGCAGCGATGTCGGTCAGGTTGTATTTGTAGCCCGGCGCCACGATCTGGTAATGCCATCCCGGTTTTTTGGAAGTGAACCGATCGAAGGCATCGCGATTCATGCCATGCAACCGCATGATCCGCATTCTGTCGGCTGTATGTCGGTTCTTGGTCACGACCATGCCGCCCTCGCCGGTTGTGATCGTCTTGTTGGCGTAGAAGCTGAATACGGTGGCATCCGAGTTCCACGTGCCGATCATCCGGCCGTTGCGGGTGCAGGGCAGGGCATGCGCGGCATCTTCGATGACGCGCAAATCGAATTCCGCAGCTATTTCGAGAATGGCCTCCATGTCGCAGGCCAGTCCGCCATAGTGCACGGGCATGATCGCCTTGGTATGTGGGGTGATGGCACGGCGGATACCCTGAACGTCGATGTTCAGGGTATCCGGATCGATGTCCACGAAAACCGGGTCGGCGCCAAGATAACGAACCACTTCCGCTGTGGCGGTGAACGTCAGGGTCGGAACGATCACCTGGTCCTGCGGTCCGATTCCTAGCGCCTCCAGGGCCAGATGCAATCCCGCGGTAGCGGAGTTGACGGCAATCGACTCGAGGTCCTCTGCGCCAAGAAAAGAGCGAAATTTTTCCTCGAATTCCTTTGTCTTTGGGCCAGTGGTCACCCAGCCGGAACGCATGGCCCGGGTTACGGCATCGATCTCCTCAGAACCGATTTCCGGCAAGGCAAAGGGAATGAAGGGTCGGGTCATGTCTTGCCAATCCAGCAGAGCAGGTGCGTGCGCAGGAACGGAAACTGGTTCGTTGCACTGCATATCGCCGGATGTATGCGAACGAGGAATCGCGCCAGCGGGGGCGCCAACGTTACTCGGTATCGTTGGATTTTAGCCTTTGGGAAAAGAACTGTGATCTCTTTTGCTGAAATGCCATGCACGTCGCGGTTCGCTGGGTTGTCGTAAGTAAAATCGTACCAGAGCACGCCACCGCCCGGACGCACCCACGACCACATTGCCGAGGCTAGGGCCTGTCGCATGGGTGTACTGAGAATGGAACTGAATACCGTCGACTGATAGACGACATGGAAGGAACCTGACCGATAAGGTAGCGCCGTTGCGTCTCCTTCGCGCAAGGCAACCGCAGATGGCAGGCGGCGGCGGGCCTCGGCCAGTCGGTCGGGAAGAAGGTCATTACCCGCCAGACGTGCAGGGTCCGCTCCCAACTCGATAAGTTCCAGAAGATTGCCGCCTGTGCCGCAGCCGATTTCGAGCACATCGAGTTCGGACAAGGGCGCCGGAGAATGCCGGTTCAGCAGCAGCGATAGCTTTCGCTGCCTTTCGTGTACGTGCATCAATACGTCAGGCCGTAGACGGTCGTACCTTCCAGAGCCTAGAGACTTGCGGCGGTCATACCGAGCCTTGATTTCATCCAGTTCGTGCCCGAATCCACTCATGTGCGCAATCGTAACATTGCATCCAGGAAGCGTCGCGCCAGCATCGGATAGGTATGCTGGGCTTCGACGAAGCGTCGACCCGCCGCGCCCATATTATTGCGCTCCGATGCGCTCATGGCCGCGAACTTCAGCGCCGCGGCCGCCAGTTGTTGCGAAGATTCCGGAGGAATCGTGAATCCGCAGCCCGCCTCGGTCACCGGGTCGTTGCCAGCCTCGACCGCGCAGATGATGGGGCGGGCGGCCATCATGTAATCCATCAGCTTGTTCGGGCTGATTCCGAACCTGTACAGGGGCTGGCGCTGAAAGCCGATATACAGAACATCCATGGAGCGCAGCACGGCCGGAATTGCAGACTTGGGAACCGGGTCGAACAGGATCAGATTGTCGAGACCTGCTTGGCGCGCCTGCGCTTCGAGAGCAGCCTTCTCGGGGCCTTTGCCGATGAGGATCCAGGAAATCGGCTGATCACGGGTGAGCGATGCGGCTTCCACCATTGAT
>JAFEGC010000382.1 GCA_018240265.1 Pseudomonadota bacterium
GTTCGAGTAGGAGGCCGTGTACGAGGTCTTGCCGCGGATGTAGTCCACGGTGACGGTCTTCTGCTTGCGCTCGTCATGGATGGTGCTGGCATTGCTCAGCACGTCGATCGAGGCACCGCTCACGGTGTCGACGAAATACTCGGCCTGCACCGAGACGCTTTCGGCGAACTTCTTGCGCACCAGCACCGATTTGCCGGTGATGTCCATGCCGCCGCCCTTGTAGGTGCTGTAGAACAGGTCGGCCCGGTCGTCAGGCAGCACCGCGGCCTGCGCCGCGGCGCAGAGCAGCAACAACGGAACGAGCAGAAGGCGGCGCGCGGACGGCATGATCAGTTGCAACCGCAGCCGCCGCCGGCATTGCCAGTGGCGCCGCGCGAGCCCTCGCGCGATTCGTAGATATGATCGAGGAACTGCGCGGAAATAGCGTCCCGATCCCAGGACATGATGGGGTCGGCCAGGCGGTCCCGCTCGTAGGGCTTCACCCAGGGTTTGATGCTGCTGCAGCCGGCGGTGGCCAGCAGCAGGGTCAGCGCGAGCAGGCGCGGCAGGTTGCGAGCGTTCATTCGCGAATCAACTGCCGGATACGATCCTGGTATTCGTTCTCATCGCCCGGACGGTAGCCGCGATGCACGTAGCGCACCACTCCCTTGCGGTCGATGATCACCGAACTCGGCATGTCAGCCACGTGATAGCTGCGGCTCACCGAGTTCTCCGGGTCGAGCAGTACCGGGAAGCTCACCGGCTTGCGCGCCAGCAGCTCCTTGACCGCTGGCGCCTCCTTGTCGACGTTCACACCAAGCAGCGTGAAGCCGGCCGGCTTGTACTTCTTGTACATCTGGTCGAGCAGCGGCATTTCCTGCTGGCAGGGGCCGCACCAGGTGGCCCAGAAGTTCACCAGCACCACATTGCCCTTGAACTGGCTCAACGACACCGGCTGGCCGCCGAGCGAGCTGAGCGAAAAATCGGCGGCCGGCGCGCTGACATCGCCCGCCACGGCAAGTCCCACGCCTGCGGCGACGATCGCCGCCAGGGCCATGCGAGTCAGTACGGAGGCCAGTACGGAGGACTGTCGGCGTTTCATGGTCACCTCGAATGCTCTAGAAGAAATAGGCGAAGCCCAACGTGGCCTCGATGTTGTGCACGTTCTTGGTCCGTCCCGTGATATCGGTTTCGAATACGTGGTCCTTGACGTCCAGGTGCATGTCCAGCCAGTCGGTAAGCAGGATGCGGGTACCAACGCCGAAGTTCAGCGCGAACTTGTCGGTTTCCGCGAACTTCACCGCACCCATGCCGACCACGGCGTACAACGCGGTGTTGAACGCGCGGCCGCGGCCGAGGAACACCTCGCCCGGCAGCACGTTGTAACCCACGTCCAGATCGTAGTAGGTGAAGCGTCTCCCGGATTCGCTGAGCACGGTGATGTTGGGAAACACGTCCTGCAGGCTGGTGGTACCGGCCTTGGAGCGCGCGACGTCCGCTTCCAGGAAAATATCCTCGGTCACGTGATAGGCGAGGCGCACGCCGTACAGCGGGTTGGTGCCGAAGTCCTGAATGCTCAGCGCGCCGAAATTGACGCCGACTTCGAAGTTCTTGGCCTTGATCTTCGGCGTCTTGACCACGCGGCGCTGCACCTGCGGCGAGATGATGGAGGTGTCGGCATCCGCCGGCTCGGGCACGATCTCGGGCTGCGCCTTGGCGCCCCGGTGAAACCAGCTGCAGCCCGACGTGAGCGCCGCGATCAGAAGAACACTGCCAAGGCGAATTTCCATTCTTCCGGTTCCTTGTTGTCGTTTTCTTTGGTGAAAACTACGTAATTGCGCCAATCGAGGCGCCACATGAATTTCTTGGTGATGAAGCCGCGCAATCCCAGGGTTACATAGGCGACCTGGTTGGTCTTGTCCAGCGGCTGTGGCGGCGTGCTCTTGTCGATGTACTGCACACCCGTGCCCAATCCGGCCGTCGGCGACAACCATTTCCATTCGGGAATGAAGGTGTGCCGCAGTCCGACGGTCGCGAGATAACGATTGTCGATGGTGCCCAGCGCCTGCTGCAGGGTCAGTTCGGCGTCCAGACTGTCGGTGATGGCATAGTCCACGTAGGCTGCCACCAGGTTCTGGTGGTTGTACACGCCGTAGGCGGCGCCCAGTTCCCAGGTGTGCGTGGCGAAGTCGGGGTACGGCGGGATGGGAGCGGGGGAGCCGTCGGTGAGCTGGGTCTTGGCCAGTTCGTCCCGCCGGACCCAGCCTTCCGGGCCGCGCGGCGCGCGTACCTTGAACCAGTCGGTGCGGCTGAACAACACCTCGACGCTGTCGCCGCGTCCGACGACGTAGGTCACCGGGTATCCACGCCCTGGACCTGCGCGCATTTCCACGTAGGGTTCGGTGACGACGAGTTCCACGGGTTTGCGCGGGACCTTCGCCTCGACCAGTGCCGGTATCGCCAGCATTGCCTGAACCCACAGCAGTAACGGCAGCAGTCGTCGCATCAGGTCAGTTCGCCGGCGCGACGAAGGGATCGTTGTAGTACTGGGCTCCGATGTCTAGCCATTCAGCGATCATCTTCAGTTCGGCGGGCGTCAACCAACCCGCGTGAGTACCGCCCATGTCGAAGCGGCTGAAAAACGCCGTCGATGCATTGGCACTGCCGGCACTCATGCTGCCCGAAAGCACGACCGGCACCTGGGTCGGCTGGCCAGTCGCCGGATCGATAGGTCCGTTTACCATAACATCTT
>JAFEGC010000383.1 GCA_018240265.1 Pseudomonadota bacterium
GCCCAGCGGCCCTGGCCCTTGGCCGCGCACTCCACCCGGAACGGATCCGGCAGGCGCGGATCGCCCAACACCACCACCGGCGTGCTGAAGCGCACGCTGACTTGGCGCACGCCTTTGATGCGGCCCTGCGGGGAAAACACCTGGATGCGCAAGGGCTCGCGCTTCGGCGGTGTAGCGGCCAAGGTTGCCTGGGTCGCGGCGGAGGCTGGCGCCGGAGCCGCCACACCCGCCGCAGCGCCACAGACGGCCCATCCCAGCATCAACCCCAAACCCATCATCCGTGTCCGAGTCATGATGGCTCCCAAGTCTTGCAGCTGAAAAGCAGTGTCGGCCGCAATTCTGGCAAAGCAATGGCGGCAACGGGTACGGATCGTGGCGCAGAACGTGACCGCCACCTCAACGCGGCTTGTCGAGTTGCCAGCTCAGGTGCGCGCGCACCGCGGGCCACTCCGGCGCGGTGATGCTGTACACGCAGGTGTCGCGGCGGCTCCCGTTGGGCATCACCATATGGTGGCGCAGAACACCGTCGAGTCTTGCACCCAGGCGCTCGATGGCGCGCCGGCTCGCGAAATTGAAAAAGTGCGTGCGGAACTCCACCGCGATGCAACCCAGGGTGTCGAAGGCGTGCTCGAGCAGCAGCAGCTTGCATTGGGTGTTGAGCGCGGTGCGCTGCACCCGCCGGCGGTACCAGGTGGAACCGATTTCCACACGCCGGTTGGCCGCATCCACGTTCATGTAAGTGGTCATGCCGGCGGCCCTGCCGTCGGCATTGTCGATGACCGCGAAGGGCAGCATGCTGCCCCTCCCCTGCAGATCCAGCCGGCGCCGGATTTCCTGGCGCATGCCATCCGGGTTCGGCACCAGCGTGTACCACAGCTTCCACAGCTCACCGTCGCGCACAGCCTCACTGAGCTCATCGGCATGCGCTAGTGACAGCGGCACGAGATCGACGGTGGCGCTGCGCAGGATAATGGGTTCGAGCCAGCGCTCCGCCGGATCGCTCACGCTCATAGGGCTTCTGCTCCAAATCAGTTGACGCGGTGTATCGTATACCGTATCGACCCTGGCACATGCAGTTGATATCCTGTGCTTCGGAAAGCACCGATGCCGATCGACTACCATCGCTTGAAATCCTGGCCGTTCACGGACATCGTACGGACTTATTCCAGTACTGAGACGATGCTGTATGCACTCAGCCTGGGGCTGGGGCACGATCCGCTCGATGAAGCAATGCTGCCGTTCGTGTACGAGGGGAGCGAGGATACGCCGCGCGTGCTGCCCACGATGGCTGTCGTTCTGGGATATCCGGGCTTCTGGATGCAGAACCCGGCTAGCGGCATCGACTGGATCAAGACCGTGCATGGTGAGAACCACCTGACCTCGCATCGGCCGCTTCCTCCCAAAGGCACGATCGTGGGGCGCAGCAGGGTCACGCGCGTCGTTGACAAGGGGCGAAGCAAGGGCGCGATCGTCATCGTCGAGCGGACGATCAGCGACCATGCCACCGGCGAGCTATATGCGAGGATTCAGCACGTCTCATTCTGCCGCGGCGATGGTGGATATTCCGAGACGGGCCAGCCCAGCGATGATCCCCTCCCGCCACTTCCCGCAACTCCGGAGAGTCCACCGCAAGCAGTCGACGATCGGGCGACGCTGCCGGAATGCGCGTTGCTGTATCGGTTGCTCGCCGATCGCAACCCGTTGCATGCGGATCCGAAGATATCCGCCGCCGCGGGCTTTGCCCGGCCGATCCTGCATGGCCTTGCAACCTATGGCATTGCCGCGGCTTCGATCGTACGCACCCATTGCGGCGGCGACCCGCGCCTGTTGCGATCCATCAACACCCGGTTCTCGGCACCCATCTACCCGGGCGAGACCGTTCGCACGGAAATGTGGCGCGACGCCGCGGCGGTGAGGTTTCGCTGCCGCGCGCTCGAGCGCGACGTGGTGGTCCTGAGTCACGGGAATGCTCTCATCTCCACTTCGCCCGTGGCATAGGAAATCTTCAGCGCACCTCTACGCTGCGCACCAGCAACACCTCGCAGGCGCCGGCGCCGGTGTCCGTACGCACCAGCGAGGTCTTGATCCAGCGACCGTCCTCGCGCGTGCCGTCCACCAAGTCGCCCTGCAGATGTACCACCTGACCGACGCGGAGCGCCGCCAACTGGCGCGCCACCAAGCCGTCGTTAGGAATGACATGTGTATTCGCGCTGTGGGTGGTGATGGACTGCGGGTCCAGCGCCGCCGACTGTGGCATCTTCCAGAAATAAAAACGGCCCGACTGTGAGATCTCCAAGTGTTCGAGCACGCGGTTGTCGGACATCGGTCCCCAGCCCAGCGCCAGGTCTTCGGGCATGAGATCGGACAGCGTATCGAAATTGTAGTTCTCACGGCCTAGCACGCGTGCTGTAATGTCGTAGTGGGCGCGCGGCGTCAGCGTCCAGCGGCCCATGTTCAGTGTTTGTGCCGATTCGATTTCCGACTGGCGCGGCTCGGTTGCGGCCAATTCGCCGTCGGCGGGGTGCACGGGACGCTCGGCAAAGCGGGTCCACGAACCGTAGATCACCGCCCCGATGATGAGGAGCTTGCCGACCTGGCCGACCATGCACGCATTGTCGGCGCGGTGGCGGCCTCAATTCCGTGACGCAGGCAGCAATCGCACCGTGGCGCAAGCAAGGACGGCTCGGTCGGCGCGTGGCCCGACCAGGATGTCCACTTCGCCGGGCTCGAA
>JAFEGC010000384.1 GCA_018240265.1 Pseudomonadota bacterium
CCGGCGCCGGCCGCGCGCGATACGATCGCAGGCCAGCACCACCGCGGCGGCGCCGTCGGCCACGGGACAGCATTGAGAGCGTGTCAACGGACTGGCGACCATCGGCGATGCAAGCACCTGCGCCGGCGTCAGCGGGTCCCGAAACAGCGCCAGCGGGTTCAGCGCCGCGTGACCACGGCTCTTGCAGGTCACCGCGGCGAACTGCTCCGCGGTGGCGCCGAACTCATGCTGATAGCGGCGCGCGCGCAGTGCGAAACTGGCGGGCGCGACCAGTCCCAGTTGCGTGGCGACATCGCTGCGCCCCGAGTCGATCAGCCCAAGACCGGGCACGCACATTTTTTCGCTGCCCAGGACCAACGCCACGTCTGCCTCGCCCGAGTCCACCGCCAGGCGCGCGAGGTAAAAGGCGCTGGAACCCGAGGTGCAGGCGTTCTCCACGTTGACCACGGCGATGCGCTCGCAGCCAAGACCCGCGAACGCCACCTGTCCGATGGTGCTGTCGCCGAACAGGCGGCCACCGAGCGCATTGGCGAAAAATCCGCAGTCGATGTCCGCCGGGCGCAGTTCGGCATCCTTGAGCGCCGCGCGGCCGGCCTCCATCGCGAGTGAAACGATCGTTCGATCTAGCTGCGGAGCGAACCGCGTGATGCCGATGCCGATGATGGCTGCCATGGGTCAGTTCAGGTGTTCAGAGCGAGGCGCTGAAAAACGGCCGCCTGCATGGCCTGCTCTGCAGGTCCAGGCCGAGTTCGGCCACTTGTAATTCCACGTCGAGGCCGATGCGCAATCGATCGAGCTGGGCCCCATCGCCCAGCATCAGCACTCGGAGCGGCGCATCGCGCAGGTCCACCACGAGCAAGGGGTAAGGTCCCGGAAGTCCGAACGGCGGCTTCATGTGCACCACGGTGAAGCTGTAGACCGCACCGCGGCTGCCGAGCGCACGGCACTGCGCCGGGGCAAGGCAGCGCGGGCAGAACTCGACCTGCGGAAAAGCCCAGCGCTGGCACGCCTCGCAGCGCGAGCCGATCAGGTGGGCAGAGCCGTCCTCCCAGCCGACGATATCCGGCATGAACATCGGCAGGGATTCGGGCATCGCGCTCACGAGACGCTCCGCAATTCCGAGCTCGCCCGATCCCAGGTGTCCGGCGTCACGCCCTGCGCGCGCAATTCATACTTCATCACCCGCTCCGTCGGTGTCTTAGGGAGCGCCTGCAGGATGCGAACGTAGCGCGGCACCATGAACGCGGGCAGGTGCGCATCGCACCAGTTCCAGAACGCGGCGACCGTCAGCGACTCGCCCGGCCGGGGCACTACGCACAGCATCACCTCGTCCTCGCCCAGCTCCGAGGGCACCGCCACCGCCGCCGTTTCCAGCACCGCCGGATGGGAACCCGCGAGCTGCTCCAGCTCCCAGGACGAGATGTTCTCGCCGCGGCGGCGCAGGGCGTCTTTCTTGCGATCGACGAACCAGTAATATCCGTCGCGGTCGCGACGCAGATAGTCGCCGGTGTGAAACCACAGCGAGCGCCAGGCCTCCACCGTGCGCTCGGGCATGCCCACGTACTCGGACATCATCGCGCCGTAGCGCCGCGGGCGCACCAGCAGCTCGCCCGGCTGCTCATCCGGCACCTCGTTGCCCGCATCGTCCGCCAGCATCACCTCGTACCAGGGATGCGGCACGCCGCAACTGCCCGGCGGCGTGTCGGTTCCGGCGGTCATGAGCGGGATGCCGATTTCGCTCATGCCGTAGCCCTCGATCAGCCGCAGGTTGAATCGCGTCTCGAACGCGCGGAACAGCTCGCGTGGCGCTCCCGCTCCCATCATCAGTCGCAACGGATGCTCGGTGTCGCGGGCGGAAGGTTCCGCCTTCATGAGAATGGAAATGATGCCGCCGATGTAGTTGAACGCCGTGCAGCCGTAGCGGCGCACATCGGGCCAGAAATTGCCGGCGGAGAAACGCCGCGCCAGCACCAGCGTCGCGCCGCTCATCAGCACCGGCACCGTCGCCAGAAACTGAGCATTGCCGTGAAACAGCGGCAGCGCGCTGTACAGCACGTCATCGCGGGTGTATTGCGTGGCCTCGCGGATGATCTGGCCGATGATCAGCGGATAGCGGTGCGGCATGACCGCGCCCTTGGAGGGACCGGTGGTGCCGGAGGTGAACAGAATGGCATGGGCTGAGGCCGGATCCGGTTCCACATGAGTACGCGGCTGGCCGTGCCGAATGCCGTCCCAACCGTGCACCGGCACGGGCGCACCGGACGGGGCATCCCCGTCCAGCAGGATGATGCGCTTCAGCGCCGGAAGCTTGTCGAGTTCGGGCGCGAGCTGTGCCCAGAAGGCCTGCTCGATGACGATGCTGGCGCAGCCCGCCTGGCGCAACTGGTAGGCGAGCAGCGCCCCCTTGTAAGCCGTGTTGATCGGCACCTCGACGGCGCCGCACAGCGAGCAGGCAAACCAGACGTCGAGGAACTCGGGACGGTTGGCGAGCATGATGGCCACGCGCTCGCCCGCTTCGACGCCCGCCTCGCACAGCCCGCCGGCCACCCGTTGCGTGCGCTGCCACAGCTCCCGGCAGGTGAAGTCGCGATTCTCGAAGCGCAGGAATACGCGCTCCGGCTCCGCCAGCGCGCGTTGGCGCAGCAGCCCGTGTACCGTCATCCGCGGATCCGGCGACTCGAACATGCGGCGCCTATTGATTGGAGGCGCGGCGCAACGGCGGCGCCTC
>JAFEGC010000385.1 GCA_018240265.1 Pseudomonadota bacterium
GGGACGCGACGGTCAATCCGCACCGGTCAACGCCTTGTGGGTCGGCGCCCTCGACGCCTGCGCGTACCTCTCGGGCGAAGCCGGCCGCACCCGGCTCGCCAATCACTGCAAGGATTTGCGTGACGGTGTCGCGCGGGCATTGAACGAACGCCACTGGGACGAGACGCGCGGGCTATATGTGGACAGCGTAGACCCCGCGACCGGCGCGCGCGGGCTGCGGACCTCTCAGCACACCAACGCGCTGCTGATGCTGTTCGGGATTGCACCGCGGGAGCGCTGGCCACGCATGCTGGACGCCATCACCGACGAACGACGACTGCGGTTGACCGCGGCACCGCCGATCGTGCCCCAGGCGGATGCCTTCGACGAACGACAGCATGTGGTGCGTGCCAACAGCTTCTTCGCACATTTCATCTACGACGCCATTGCCCGCGCCGGAAGATCCGACTGGGTGTTGCGTGACATGCTCGGGAACTTTGGCCCGATGCTGCAGGCAGGAGCCACCACGCTGTGGGAAAGCTTCTCGCCGGCCGCCAGCCTGTGCCACGGGTTCTCCGCAACACCGGCGTATCAACTCACCCGTCATGTCCTTGGCATTCAGCCGCCTGAGCCCGGCGAGACTCGGATGCGGATTCGACCCGATCCCGGTGCGCTGGAATGGGCGCAAGGCACGTACAGCGGCAGATGCGGCGCGCTGCGCATCGAGTGGCGCCGCACAGGCCCGGCGCTCGTTGTCACGGTTGATCACGCCGAAGCATGCCCGGTTCTGATCGAAGCTCCGGCGGGACACAGGATCGACGCATCGCTGCAAGAGCCGACCCGCACATGGGCGAGGATCCTGCCGTCAGGAGATCATGCCGCCTGAGGATGTTCGCTAACGCGATCTTCAATGATGGCCTTGATCATGACTGAAGACAACGGGGCTGAAATCATCGTCCGAAAGCAAGTCGCCGGGTCTCAGTGCATCGAATAGTTTCTGCGGCAGCACGTTCCGCGCACCGTTGAATCGTGACCCATCGGGCATGAAGATGGCCGCGTACGCATGTCGCGTGCCCGGCGTCATGTTCGGTCCCGCCGCATGCGCCGTGAGTCCGTTGTGAAAGCTGGCATCGCCGGCCTTCATCTGGACGCAAGTTGCGGGGATCGACGCCCACTCCGGGTAGACCCTGAAGAGATCACCCACATTCGGCCCGATCATCACATTGTCGAAGCGGGCGCTTCGATGGGTGCCCGGCATGAAGTACAACGCCCCGCTTTGCATCGTCACATCCTCGAGTGCAATCCACAGGCTGATCGCGTCCCGTGAATGAAACGCCCAGTAGGGACAATCGATATGCCAGGATGTCGCGTTAGCCCAAGGCGCTTTGAAGAGGCCCTGATCGTGGTATAAACGCAACGCATCCTGCTGTGCGAGTCGCGCCGCCAATCTACCGATGCGAGCATCCAGGATGAAGCGGCGTACGGCGTCGTTGGTTCGCCATAGGTTCACACGCTGTTTGAAGACATTATCATAGTACTCATCTCCGATGATGCCGCCATCGGCAAATCCAGGGATGCGTTCGCTGCGTTCCGAAACGGCAATTTCCACTGCGTGACGCAACTGCGCAGTTTCCTCAGCATCCAAGAATGAGGCGATCTTCAGGAATCCGTCGCGTTGATATTCTTGGATGAGTCCCTCAGTAATGTCGGCGATCATGGCTCTGCTCTGGCTGTGGAAGTCTGCGATGCCTTGCGGGCCTGATCCACGATGTAGCCGTGGATGGCCGCGGCGTCGGCCTGGTCCAGTACATCATCCCACCGGGCCATACCCAACGGCACATAGGCACCGCGCAGCACGATGTCATAAAAGCGCCCATGGGTTTCGGCTGTCATGCGTCGCAGATCGGGCAACAAGCCGCGGCCGAATACATGGCAACGCCCGCAGTAGCGGTTGTACAGCACCTCGCCACGGACGACCTCAGCGCCGGTCGCAGGTGTCGCGGGCGGTGCGGGAATCGGTGAGTCCGTCACCGCCTGTGGCCGGGGCACGCTGCTACCATCCAGCTTGAAGGTGATGACGCGGCCGTCGTTGCCGTATCTGTACGCCGCGCTTCCTTCCGGAAACGCAAACCCGCCGCTGCCACCGAAGCCCGCCATGACGGCAATGTATTGCTCGCCGCCGACGCTGTAGGTCATCGGCGCGGCCATCATCGACGTGCCCGTCTCGACCCGGTGCAGCACGGCTCCCGTGTCGGCATCGTAGACATTGAGATAGCCCTCCGCGTCGCCGCGCAGCACCAGTCCGCCGGCCGTGGACATGACCCCGCCATCCCAGACGCTGAATCCGGGAACTGACCACGCGATTCGTTGACGCACAGGATCCCAGGCGCGCAATTCTCCCGCCGAGCGGGCCGGTGCGCCCGCCGCGCGCGCCAGGGAATCCAGCGTCGGCAGCGGGCCGAACAGGCTGCGCATCGCGGCAGGATCGTAGCCCTCCGGCGGAATGCCGGGGACGGTGAAGGCGCCTTCCACCAGCCCCGCCGGGCGCTTCGCCGTGTTGATGTACACCATGGGCGCATCGATGACTGGGATGTAGACCAGGCCCGTTTGCGGGCTGTAGGACATGGGTTGCCAGTTGTGGGCTCCCGCCTGCGATGGAAAGATCAACCTGGGCGCGTTTTCGTAGTCGGCCTGCGGGTTGGGGATCGGGCGGCCC
>JAFEGC010000386.1 GCA_018240265.1 Pseudomonadota bacterium
GGAAGTGAGGTTGCCGGCGTCGGACAGCGCTTCGGCGAGATTGGCCAGGGCCACGACGATCTGGGTGGGGTTGGTGGGTTTGGCCGTGCGACGGATGGCCAGGGCCTGCTCGAACAGGGGCACCGCGCGCGTGCTCAGCCCCTGGCGCCGGTAGGCAAGGCCGATGCTCTCCAGGAGTTCCGCCCGCACCTCGGGTTGCTCGTCGAGGTTCTCCAAGATGCGCGCGGCGCCGCGATCCAGCAGATCCTTGGCGGTGGTGTCGTGACCCTGCGCATTGAAGGGATCGGCCTGCGAAAACACGTCGACTAGGAAGCTCGACACCTGCTGGGCACGGTCGCGTTCGCGGGCGGTGGCCTGCCGCGCCTGCTCGATGCGGTGGTTCTGCCAGAGCGTGATGCCGGCCACGCCGCTCAGGCCGAGCACCAGCGCTGCGACGCCGGACACGGCCAAAAAATGCCGGCGCAGGAACTTGGCCGAGTTGTAGCGCCAGTCGCCGTGGCGCGCCAGCACCGGCTCGGCCTGCAGGTGGCGATTGATATCTTCCGCCAGCGCCTGCGCCGAGGCGTAGCGGCGCTCCGGTTCCTTGCGCATGGCCATGGCGATGATGGCGTCCAGATCGCCCGCCAGGCGCACATGCAGCCGCTCCGGCGACAGCCCCCGCCGATCCGAGATGCGCTGCCGGTCGAGATCGGTTTCGCCGACGATTTTCGCCGTCACCGCCTGGCTGGGGCGCGGCGGGTCGTCCATGCAGATGGCGCGCTCGAGCTGCAATTGGCTGTAGCTGGTGAAACGGTAGGGCGGGCGGCCGCTGAGCAACTGGTACAGCAGCACCCCCAGCGCATAGATGTCGGTGGCGGTGGTGACGGGCCGCCCCAGGATCTGCTCGGGCGCCGCGTTCTCCGGCGTGAGCACGCGCTCCTGCAGCCGGGTCACGGGCAGGGTGTGCGAGAGGCTTTCCGGCGCGAGGAGCTTGGCGATGCCGAAATCCAGCAGCTTTGGGTTGCCCTCCGGCGTCACCAGGATGTTGCCGGGCTTCAGGTCGCGGTGCACGATCAGGTTGCGATGCGCGTACTGCACCGCCTCGCACACCTTGATGAACAGCTCCAGCCGCTCGCGCACGAACAGGGTGCGGCTGTCGCAATACTGCAGCACGTCCTCGCCCGCCACGTGTTCCATCACGATATAGGACGTGCCGTCCTCCAGGTCGCCGCTGTCGATCAGCCGCGCGATGCAGGGGTGCTCGAGCTTCGCCAGGATGTGCCGCTCACTGTGCAGGCGGCTGCGCATGCGGGGATGGAGGGTGGCGTGGTGCAGCACCTTGATGGCCACCACCTGCTGAAACTGGGCATCGACGCGCTCGGCGGCATATACCGTGCTGGTGCCGCCATGCCCGAGCACGGACATGATCCGATACGGGCCCACGCGCGTGCCGATCAGGCGGTCGGCGTGCTGTTCCAGCAGATCCTCGGTCGCGACGCCGATGGCCTGCTGCAGCGGATCCTTGGGTATGCTGTCCATGGACAGCAGCGCCTCCACCGAGGCGCGCAATTCCGGGTCGCTTGCGCCGATGCTTTCCAGGCGCTGGGTGCGGTTGGCGGTGCCGGCCTCGACCACTTCTTCGAACAGCGCGCGGATTTCCTGCCAGCGGGCGCGCGAGACGGTCATACCCGGTAGCCCATCAGGAAGTCGAGCAGCCAGGCGCGCGCCAGCCGGATGTCGCGGTGCACGGTGGCCGCGGAGCATTTCATGGCCAAGGCGATCTGATCGTAGGTCAGCTCGCCGAAGTAGTGCAGCTCCAGCGTCTGGGCCAGGCGCGGCTCCAACTGTTCGAGCTGGTCCAGGCCGTGGTCCAGATCGACGATGTCGAAACTGGTCTCGATTTTGATCGGGGGAGCCTCCTCCAGCGGCACCAGGTGGACGTTGCCCGAGCGCTTGCCACGGGAGCGGTTGCGCGCGTGATCCACCAGGACCCGGCGCATCAGGCGCGAGGCCAGGGCGAAGAAATGCGTGCGATCCTGCATCGGGACTTCGGACTGGATCAGGCGCAGGAAGGCCTCATGGACCACGGCCGTGGCCTGCAGGGTATGGCTACCCCGCTCGCCGCGCATGTAACGGTGGGCCAGCCGGCGCAGTTCCTCGTACACCAGCGGGGTCAGCTCGCTCAGCGCTTGGCCCTGCCCGGTACGCCAGTCGTTCAGCAACTGGGTGAATTTGCCCTTCGGAGCGTTCATCAGGCAGCAGTCCGAGGGGCGGTCCGGGGTTCTCCACCTAGCGGATGATCGGCCATTTTTTGCATCGAAATGTGAGGGTGGTCACGCTTGGTTGGCGCTTTTAACTTTGTGCCGCGACTTCGCGGTTCGTTTGCCATACCGGCAATCATCAGTAAATCCAGGAGAAAACAGCATGAGTTCCAAGGTATTTTCCACCTCACTGGCCGCTTTCGTATCTTGCGCAGCATTCGCTGCGGGCGCCAGTGCAGCGGCCACAACATTCGACCTACACGGGTCCAACCCGCCACGGGCTTCGATCCAGGATCTGCATGGGTCGAATCCGCCGCGAGCTTCGATCCAAGACTTGCACGGGTCCAACCCGCCACGGGCGTCGGTCCAAGACCTGCACGGGTCCAACCCGCCGCGGGCATCGGTCCAAGACCTGCACGGGTCCAA
>JAFEGC010000387.1 GCA_018240265.1 Pseudomonadota bacterium
GCGCATCGAGGCGTACACGGTGTCACCGTTGCGTGCGAAATGGCGCGCTGCCGCGGCGCCAAAACCACTGCTGGCGCCCGTGATCAGGATCACGGACATGATGCTTTCCCCTTTCGGGTTGCGCCCGTCTCGGCCGGGTAGATAAGTCCCATCTGTTCGCGGATGCTGTCAAGTGTCTGCATGATGGTCAACGTCTCATCCAGCGGCATGACCGGCGATTCGCTCTGACCGTGGAGGAGCGCCTGGTTCACGGCGCGCACCTGGTAGCCGTAGCCGCTGCCGGTGATCGGATATTCGCGCAGCTGTTCGTTGCCTTGCTGGTCCCACAGGTGCAGCCGCGTCGGGCGGAATACCGGCGCCGCGATGCGGATGCGGCCTGCGTCTCCCAGGATCTCCAGGTCCGGTGAACGGCGCGCGTGCAGCGACACGTACAGACTGGCCATCGCGCCGCAGGCGTGTTCGAACAGCCACGCGTCCTGTTCATCGACACCGCTGTCGCCGAGCCGTCCCGCGGCCTGAATTCGCCGCGGCTGACCCAGCAGCATCGAGGACAGCGACACCAGGTACACGCCCGCGTCCAGCAATACGCCGCCTCCGCGGTGCGGATCGAACAGATAGTGGCCGCCATGCCGGTCGGGCATGAAGGCACCGCCGCCCACCAGCAATTCAATGCGCCCCAGGGTGCCCGCCGCGACGAGTTCGCGCAGCGCGGCGATCGCCGGCAGAAAGCGAGTCCACATCGCCTCCATCACGAACACGCCGCGGCGGCGCGCCAGCGCGATCACCTCGGCGGCCTGGCGCGCGTTGAGAGTGAAGGGCTTCTCACATAGCACGGCCTTGCCAGCCTCGATCGCCGCCAGCAGGCACTCGTAGTGCAAGGTATGCGGTGTAGCGATGTACAGCGCATCGATGTCTGGGTCGCGTGCCAGCGCCTCGATGTCATGGTACGTTCTGGCGATGTCGTGAGCGGCGGCGAATGCCGCCGTGCGCTCGGCGTTACGGCCGGCGATCGCCAGCAGACGTACTTCAGTGGTTGGCAGGGAGGCAAATTCTGCGGCCAAGACCGACGCCATGTGACCAGTGCCTACCATGCCCCATCGGACCGGTGTCGCGTCTGCCTCGCCGACCAGGTCGACTCTTGTCATGTATGCGGTCAGCTTCAGCGTTGCAGATAACGGTTGAGAAACGCCGCGCATTTCTGCCGCGCCAGGCGGGATTCGGGTAGTTCGGGGCGGATCTCCTGGAATGTATGCACCATGCCTTCGTACAGATCCAGTTTTGCCAGGCCGCCCTGGGTATCGATGGCCTGGTAGAGCTGGACGAAGCCGCTCAGCAGGGCTTCGCGCGTACCGCCCTGGATGAGGGTGGCAGGGAAACCGCCATCGAACCGCCCGTGGATCGGCGAGACCACCGGATCCTGCAGCCGCTGCGGCGGTACGACGATACGGAACATCGATTGCACCTGATCGACATCGAATGCCGGTTCATAACGCCCGAGCGTGGTAAAGGTCTCGCCCTCCTGCGCCATGTCGGTGACCGGGGACCAGAGCACGAGCGCCGCCGGCAGCGCGCGGCCCTGGGCGCGCATCCGCAGCAGGCTGCCGGTCGCAAGGCCCCCGCCTGCCGATACGCCGACCACCGCGATGCTGGAGTGCGGGTGGCCGGCACGTACCAGCGCCTCGATCACGGCGATCACCTGATCGACCATCGTGTCATAGGGGACGAGCGGAGCCAGCGTGTAATCGATGGAGATGATGCGGATGCCGGTGTCCGCCGCCAGCGGCACGGACCCGGGCATTGAGCTGGTGGCGGACCCGAGTACGTAACCGCCGCCGTGCACGAACACCAGCACGCGGCGATCTACAGCATAGCCCTTGGGCCGGATGTCCAGCACGGGGACCGAGGCATAGGCGTCAGCTTCGATACGCGGCTGGTATTGCGCTCTGATGCGCTCCACGGCGCCGCCCATGCGCGTTTCGTAGTCCTGCTGCAGCCGGCGCCAGCCCTGGGAATCGCCGGCATCGGGCAGCGCGAGGCGCGCCGGTGCGTGCAGGCCGGCGATGAATTCCCTCGCCTGGGGGGACACCGTCCGGGGTACCGGGTTCTCGAACACTGTCGCTGACCCGTCGGCAGCGGCAGTGCAGGCGAATCCCGGCGCCAGGCTCGCCAGCAGAGGCAGGACGGCGGCCTTGATCCAAGACCACCGCTTCCCGTTCCCCATCACTGCGTGCGGTAGACCGCTTCCAGGCGCCACATCCGGGGATGCGGCCGCAGACGCACGCCGCCAAACCCGAAGTGATCGCCCGTGCCGGTGTAGTACTGCTTGTCGAATAGATTGTCGACCGAGCCTCTGAAGCTCAGGCCGCCGAAGGTGATACCTGCCGACAGGTTCGACACCGCGAACGAGGGTGTCTGGTACGGGAACTGCGGCAGGCCGAGCGGAGCGGCGGCCACACCCTCGAGATTCGAGAAGGAGGAACTGCGGAATGCTTCCTCGAATCGCGTGTACCAGCTCGCGTTGCTGCCGATCTGCTTCGACCACTCGACCGTGGCATTGCCGGTCCAACGTGGCGACTGCGGCAGTTGCCGGTTGGTAAGGTCGACCTCGTTGCTGTACACCACGGCATTGTTGAACTTGCCGAACTTGGCGTCC
>JAFEGC010000388.1 GCA_018240265.1 Pseudomonadota bacterium
GGACCTGCTGATTGCCATGTACAGGTCCGCCCCGGACGGACGACGCCTTAAGTCTTCCTCTTGAGCACTGACAGGTTGCGCCGGCTGCGATACGACCCGTTCTGGCGTAGCGTGGGGGTGGTGTTGGCCGGAACCGCTGGAGCACAAAGTATTCCCATACTGGGCTCCTTGGTATTGGCGCGTCTGTACGCGCCAGCCGAATTCGGCATGTTCTCGGCGTGGGTGGGGCTGGTCGCCCTTTCCGCCGTGATCATCACGGGTCGATTCGAAATGGCACTAGCGCTGGAAGAAGACGGCGAGCCCCGCCGGTTTGCCACCGCAGCCACCATCATCACCGCATTCATCGGCTGTGTATTGTTGACGGCCATCGCGCTCACGCTGCGAGCCCTTGGGCTGGCACATGAGGTCAGCCCTGGTCTGTTCATGGCGCTGATACCCACCGCTTTGTGTACGGCATGGAGCCAAGTCTGGCAGTCCTGGACCGCCGCCGATGGCCGATTTCGTACACTGTCCCTGATCCGAATCGCCCAAGCGGGAGCGATAACCGGGTTGCAGATTGCCGGAGGATTGCTCTGGCACAGCGCCTTGGCTCTGGCGCTGGCTCAGTTTGCCGGCCTCGTCGTCGGTCTGGGGGTTGCATGCTGGCGCATGCCCTTGAACTTTCGCACCCTGACCCGCAACCGCCAATTCGCCGCGGCAGTCTGGGAATTCTGGCGACGGCAACGCAGATTCGTTTATTACTCGCTGCCATCGGATGCCATCAACACATCAGCCGCGCAGATTCCTCTGATCCTCATCACGGCGCGATTCGGAAGCGAGCTCGGCGGCTTTCTGGCACTCACCCAGCGGACCCTGGCGGCGCCAATTGCCCTGCTGGGCGCCTCGGTACTGGATGTATTTAGACGCCGTGCGGCAGCGAGTTTCAGGACACTCGGCAACTGTCGCGCGGAGTATTTGCGTACATTCAAGGTGCTGGCGGCAGGAGGGGCCGCGGCAGCAGCCGCTATCCTGGTCGCCGGGCCTGACTTGTTCACGACAATATTCGGCTCAAAATGGACGTTCAGCGGCACGCTCGCGCGATGGATGACTCCGATGTATGCCTTGCGATTCGTGGCCAGCCCGCTGAGTTACCTGTTCTATGTTGCCGGCCAGCAACACCTCGACCTCATATGGCAGTCCTGTCTCCTCGCGCTGACCGTCCTGACCTTGAGCTTCAGCCCCTCCTTTCGTGAAGCCATCCTGGCCTATATGGGCGCATACAGCTTTCTCTATGCGGTGTATCTGCTCATCTCGTACCGCCTGAGCCTGGGCACAAACCATGATCGCAATCATAGACTTTGATATCGGCAATCTTACGGCCATCGCCAACATGCTTCATCGCATCGGCATCCGCTCGGTGATTACGGCAGATCCGGATGTCGTCGCCATGGCCGACCGGCTCATTCTTCCTGGCAACGGCGCGTTCGACGCCTGCATGCGGAATCTGCGCTCCACCGGATTGACGCCACTGCTCGAAAAGCGCGTGCTTCAGGACCGGATTCCGCTGCTGGGGATATGCGTCGGCGCGCAGATGCTAGGCATCCGTAGCGAAGAAGGAAAAGAACCTGGTCTTGGATGGCTCGACTTCGAGGTCATACGGTTTACCGAATGCCCTGGATTCCCCGTACCGCACATGGGATGGAACGAGGTGACGCAGATGACTACTAATCCGCTGATCGGACTCCTGCCCGAGGATTCGCGCTTCTACTTTGTTCACAGCTATTTTCTTTCGCCATCCAGTCCATCCGACGTGATTCTACGGACGACGTACGGAATCGAATTCGCCGCTGCCGTTGGACGCGGCAACATTGCCGGCGTGCAGTTTCATCCCGAGAAGAGCCACCGGTTCGGAAAAGCCCTGTTATCGAACTTCGCACAAGGTACGATCTGATGCGCCGCGCACGGATCATTCCCTGTCTGCTGCTGCGGGGACGCGGGTTGGTCAAGACCCGCCAATTCAAGGATACCGTGTATGTGGGCGACCCCGTCAACGCGGCGCGCATTTTCAGCGAAAAGGAGGCCGATGAGCTTGCCATCCTGGACATCGATGCGTCGCGCGAGAATCGCGAACCCGACTACGACCTGATCGCGGAAATTGCCGGCGAGTGTTTCATGCCAATCGCGTACGGTGGTGGCATACGCAACGTCGAACAGGTACGCCGGCTGATTCGTTCCGGCGTGGAAAAGGTGGTGATCAATTCCGCCGCCACCGACAGCACCGATATCGTCACGCAATGCGCACGCATCTTCGGCAACCAGGCCATTGTCGGCGGCATCGATGCCAGACGGACACTGTTCGGCGGTTACAAGGTCTACGCGCGTTCCGGGTCCGCCCAGACCCGCCTTCGCATCGCAGACCATGCGAAAGATCTGGTGCGCGCCGGCGCAGGCGAACTGTTTGTCAACAGCATCGACAACGACGGCATGATGGCAGGATTTGACATCGAATTGGTCAAGACGGTGACCAGCCAGGTGAGTGTTCCAGTCATCGCCTGCGGTGGCGCCGGCAATGTCGAACACCTTCGCTGCGCGATACTGCAGGGAGGAGCATCCGCGGTCGCCGCCGGCAGCTTGTTCGTATTCCACGGCAAGCGACGCGCGGTGCTG
>JAFEGC010000389.1 GCA_018240265.1 Pseudomonadota bacterium
TCGCGGGTCGCATAACTGATGCGCGCGTTGCTCAGCCAGTAGCCACCCTGTGCCAGGAGCGGGTCGTTGTTGACGCTGAAAAACTGGTGCGAAGCATATTTTCCGTCCGTTTCCAGCGCCAACTGCCCGCCCGGCAACGGCCACACATAGCGCAGCAGCAGATTGAAATTGGTCTTGGGCGCGCTGGGCAACTGGCGACCACTGAGATCACCGCCCAAGGGGCTGTCGAACTTGTCGAACTTGGAGTGGGTGTAGCCCGCGCCGGCCTGCACCAGCAGCGCCGACAGCGGACGCCAAGCCAGTTCCAGCTCGGCACCGTACAAGCTCGAGGCCGCGGCGTTGGAGAGCTGCTGGAACGGCAGACCGCCGGTGCCCGAGGCCAGCACGAACACCTGCTGATTGGTGAAGTCGTAGTAGAACACATCGCCGTTCAAGCGCAGCGCGCCGCCGGCGAGTTGCGACTTGATGCCGAGCTCGTAGCTTTTCAGCACTTCCGGGTTCACCAGCGTGGCCTCGGCCTGGTCGAAGAACGCGCCACCGTTGAAGTTGCCGCTGTTGAAACCGCGGGCAATGCTGGCGTAACCCATCACCTGGTCGGCGAACTTGTAATCGAAGGATACGCGGCCGCTCAGGTTGTTCCAGTCCTTCTTGGCCGGGAAATCGATGGTCTGGACCAGCCCCAGACGTGGCACATCCGACATGCCGATGAACGTCGCCGGTGTCACGCTGTCGACATCGGTGATGAAGGCGGCGTACTTGAGATCCTTCTTCTCATGGGTGAAACGCAAGCCCACTGACAGCTTGCCGCGCGCGGACACGGCGAAGTCCAGCGAACCGAAGGCCGCGTAGCTGTCGGTGGCCATGCTGGAGCGTTGCCCTGCCCCTTCCAGCACGCCGCTCACACCGGTCAAGAAGCTTGGACCGAATCCCGGCAGCGCAAAATGCGTGCTGCCCTCGAAATTCTCGTGGAAATAGTACAGGCCACCGAGCCAGCGCCAGGAGCCCGAATCGGCCGAGGTCAAACGGATTTCCTGGCTGAACTGGTGTGGATGAGCCTCGTAGCTACCATGCACCAGATTCAGCGGACTGGCATCGGTGTCTTCGTTGATCTGCGAGGTGTTGCGCTCGTACGCCGATACCGAGGTGAACGTGAATGCCGGCAGGGACCAATCCACGGTCAGCGAACCGCCGCCGGCCTGCACACGCGAAAACTGATTAGGCACGTCCCATGCGCCCTCGTGCAGATTGCGGGTGTCCGCGTAACCGAAAAAATCAGTGCAACCGCTTCCCAGACCAGGGCTTGCGCACGCACCACCGGTCGCGGGGTTGATCAACCCCACCTGCTTGTAGGGAATCAGTTCGCCGTTGTCGCGGCTGCCGTGCACGTTGATCAGGAATTTGAGGTCATCGCGCGGCTGAAACAAGAACTGCGCCCGCCAGGCCAGCGTGTCCGTCGCTCCCACGTCCGTGCCATAGAGCAAGTTCCGCGACACCCCGTCGCGCTGCTGCGAATCGACCGCGAAACGCGCAGCCGCATGCGCGCCGAGATCCACGCCCAGGGCGGCGCTCACATCGCGCTCGGAGAACCGCCCCAGCGTCAGGGTCAAATCGCCATCGAGCCCGCCGCCAATGATGGGCTTGCGCGTGATCGTGCGCACCAGCCCCCCGGTGGTGTTCTGGCCGAACAGGTAACCCTGCGGTCCGCGCGCGATCTCGACCCGATCCACATCGAACAGCTGCGCGCCGTGCACGGCGGGGGAGCTGAGATACGTATCGTCCACGTAGATGCCGACCTTGGAGTTGGCATTGGGGTTGAATTGCGTGGAGCCTATGCCGCGGATGAAATACGCCGGTGCCGTGCGCGCGAACGAGCCCTGCGAGGAAATGTTCGGCGCCAGCTCCACCAGATCACGGGTCTGGGACACGCCCGCCGCCGCCAGCTGCTCACCCGATATGGCCGTGATCGACACCGGGATGTCCTGCGCGGACTCTGCCCGACGCGTCGCCGTGACGATGATTTCCTCCAGCGCCTCATTGTTCGAAGGCGCAACCTGTGCGAGCACGTCGGTGTGCAACGCCGCCACGCCGAGCAGCGCTGCAGCCAGTGAAATTGACGCTGATTGCATGACTGGCGACCTCAGTTGGATAGTTCGTTCAGGATGTATTGCGCGACCGCCAGCCGCAGATCCGCCGGCAGATAGTTCTGCGGCGGCATCTCCGGGTAGTCCTGCCGCTTGTGCGTGGGCTTGGCGATCCAGTCTGCCAGTGCCTTGGCGTTCTTTCCGTACAAAGCCTTGACCGTCACCATGGGTGGGCCGATCAGCCGTGAATTGAACGTGTGGCAGCCCGTGCACACGGCCAGGTAGGTCATGCGTCCCTTCTGCTCGGCGGTGTAGGCCGGCGCTGCCACGGGCTGCGCGGGCCGCGCGGATTTGAGCTCCGCCGTGCTCGCCCCTTCCGCGCAGTCCGCAAAGCGGTTCACGCCCAGCGTCTGGAGCGAGGCACGCGCGGCGATGCAATTGTCATGACCCTTTCCCGTGGCCATCACATCGACGCCGCCCTTGTGGCCCGCAGCTTCCAGCATGCCCTTGATCGGATCCTGGGGATTTGCGCCATTGCCAATGAAGTCGTTGCGCAGCACGC
>JAFEGC010000038.1 GCA_018240265.1 Pseudomonadota bacterium
GGGCGCGACGCTGGTGTTCGACGTCGAACTCATCGCCATCCAGTAGTCTCGCAAGACTCGAGTGCACGGTAACGTGCGTCCAACGTCCGAGCGCATCACCATTCCCGGCCCCGCGGGTGCGTTGCAGGCCATCGTGGAGGACGTGGGCGGTGAGGCCAACGCGCTGGCGGTGGTCTGCCATCCGCACCCGCTGTATGGCGGCACCATGGACAACAAGGTGGTGGTCAGTGTCGCGCGTGCCCTGCAGGAACAGGGCGTCAATACCCTGCGTTTCAATTTTCGAGGCGTGGGAACCAGCGCAGGCGTACACGATGAGGGTCGGGGCGAGACCCAGGATGCGTTGGCGGCAGCCGACTGGGCGCGCGAACGCTGGCCGCGGCTGCCGTTGATCAGCGCCGGCTTTTCCTTTGGCTCGTTCGTCGCGCTGCGGCTGGCGCTGGCAAGGCCGGCACGGCAGCTGATTCTGGTGGCGCCGGCGGTGTCACGGGTGGATTTCGCGACCCTCGACGATCCGCAATGCCCCTGGTTGGTGGTGCAGGGGGAGGATGATGAGGTGGTGCCAACTGCGGAAGTGGTGAGCTGGGCGAAAAACCGCTCCCGGCTGCCCAAACTGGTGCTGGTGCCCGGCGCGGGGCACTTTTTTCACGGCAAGCTAATCGAACTGAAGGGAATCGTGGCGGATGAAATCCGGAGCGGCGGGCGCCGCTCCGGTGCGTGAGACCATTTCAGTTTACGAATTCTTTCAAGTTCTTCAGCGCGGCGATGCGCACCTTCTTGCTGGCGGGTTTGGCCTTGAACATCATCTTTTCGCCGTTGAAGGGATTGATGCCTTCGCGGGCCTTGGTGGCGGGCTTCTTGACGACCTTCATTTTCAGCAGGCCGGGCATGGTGAACAGGCCATGGCTGCGCAGACTCTTCTTGATGACGGTAGAGAGGGAATCAAATACGGCGCCGACCTGCTTCTTGGCAAGATCCGTGTCCTTGGAAATCGTCGCGAGAATATCGGACTTGGTCGGGGCGGCATTTTTTTTTGCCATGTCAGTCTCCTAAAGGGTTGTGTGTATGCGGCAAGCCTTTTTTGCCTGCGTTTTTCATTCGGGGCGGAAAATAACACAGAAAAAAGCCGATGTTTAGCATTGCCGCGAAAATATTTGTGAATCGATATCGCTCGCGGCCCTGTATTTCAAGGCTCGGCGATGCTGCGCACGGCGCGTACGCTGGAATTTCAGCGCGCTAGGGGCGATTGCTTGCGTGTCTTCAGCGCACCAGCAGGAGCAGCGCGCTGATCAGGATGCTGAGCCACAGCGGTGAGAAGTCGATCCGGCCGATCGGTGGAATCAGCCGGCGCACCGGTTTCAACACCGGTTCGCACAATTGCGACAGCAGGCGCAAGCCGGGCGAATAGCCGCCTGGCGCGATCAGGCCGATGATCCAGTAGGCGAGCAACCCGAACAGGTAGATTTTCAGCAGCAGCGTGACCAGGTCGATCACGCTTAGGCGCAGACCCGCGAGCCATGCCAGCGAACCGTAGCCCGCAAGCAACAGCGTGAGGGCGGTGCGGCCCAGCGCGATCAGCAGCACCGCGACCACCGTGGCGGTGTCGATCTTGCGCACCGGCGGCAGCACGCGCCGCAGCGGCAGGACCAGCCAGTTGGTGACGCGCACCACGGCATCGGCGAGCGGATCGCGGAAATCGGCCCGCACCAGCTGGAACAACAGGCGCAGCACGAAGGCCAGCAGCAGGAGCCATGACAAGATATCCGCCAGGTAGCGAATCGCGTCCATCGATGTCCCTCGAAGTCCCTCGAAGTCCTAGGGTGTGCCGAACTCGGCCGCCAGCTCCGCTGAACGGCGGTCCGCGGCGGCCACGGCGTGGGCGACGATAGCACGAAGACCGGCGGCGTCCAGGACCGCCAGCGCGGCGGCCGTGGTGCCGCCCTTGGAAGTGACCTGCTCGCGCAGCGCGGCCAGCGAGTCCGACGAATCACGGGCCATGCGCGCCGCGCCGTAGGCGGTGGCCAGCGTGAGCTGATGCGCGACCTCGGCCGGCAGTCCGCGCTCGCGCGCCGCCGCCTCGAGCGCTTCCATGAACAGGAAGAAGTACGCCGGCCCGCTGCCCGACAACGCCGTCACCGTGTCCATCTGCGACTCATGGTCCACCCAGACCGTGGCGCTGACCGCGGCCATGATGGACTCGGCCAGTGCCCGGTGCGCCGCGCCCACGGCGGGCGGCGCGTACAGGCCGGTGGCGCCGAAGCCGTTCAGCGCCGGCCGGTTCGGCATGGTACGCACCACCGGCACGTCGTTTCCCAGCCAGCGCGACAGGGCGGCGTGTGGAATACCGGCGGCCACGGAAATCACCAGCGGCTTGGACACGAGCGCCGGCGCCAGCGCCAGACACACGGCGCGGATCTGTTGTGGTTTCACCGCGATGACCACCACCTCGGCATCGCGCACGGCGACGGCATTGTCGGCGCAGGTGGGGACGCCGAACTCTCGCGCCAGCCGCGCCAGCGCCTCGGCGCCTGGGTCGGCGGCAACCAGGTGCGCGGGGGCGACGCCGCGCCGGATCAGTCCGCCGATGAGCGCGGCCGCCATGTTGCCGCCGCCGATGAAGGTCAGTTTGCGAATGTCATGCATGGGAAGGTTCCTATGCCGGGGTCGGTGATCAGCGTGGACCGAAAATCGCCGAGCCGACGCGCACCAGGGTGGCGCCGGCGCGGATGGCGATCTCGAAATCATCGCTCATGCCCATCGATAGCGTATCCAGGGCAAGGCCGAGCGCATTGATCCGCGTTTGCAACTGCGCCAGCTCGTGAAACCGCGCCTCCTGCACTCCCGGGTCGGTCATGGGCGGCGGGATGCACATCAGCCCGCGTAGGCGCAGACGCGGCAGCTCGGCCACCCGCTGGGCGAGCTCAAGCGCATCCGCCGGCGTCACGCCGGACTTGCCGGGTTCGGACACCAATTCCACCTGGATGCACACGTTCAGCGGTGGCGCATGATAGGGACGTTGGTCGGCCAGCCGTTGCGCGGTCTTGAGCCGGTCGACGGCGTGTACCCAGGCGAAATGCTCGGCGATCTCGCGCGTCTTGTTCGACTGCACCGCGCCGATGAAATGCCAGCGAAGTGGTAGATCGGCGAGCGCGAGTATCTTCGGCGTGGCCTCGCGCACATAGTTCTCGCCGAAATCTGTGACGCCGTGCACGGCAGCCTCGCGTATCGACTCCACCGGCTTGGTCTTGCTCACCGCCACCAGCGTGATGCCGGCCGGATCGCGGCCGGCCTGCCGGGCCGCGCGCTGCATCCGGGATCGGACATCGGTCAGTCGCGAGGCTAAATTCTGCGGACCAGTTACCATATTGGCTGTCGATACCCTCTTATATACTGCGCCAGGATTCTATTACATCGATCCGGCACACGAACTAGGAGCCTTGAATGGCTGTCGATATCGCACAGCTGCTCGCCTTCGCGGTGAAGAACGGCGCTTCGGACCTGCACCTGTCCGCGGGTGTCGCGCCCATGATCCGCGTCGACGGCGACATGAAACGCATCAACATGCCGCCGTTGCAGCACAAGGAGGTGCACAGCATGGTGTATGACATCATGAACGACAAGCAGCGCAAGGCCTTCGAGGAATTCTTCGAAACGGATTTCTCCTTCGAGATTCCAAAGCTTGCGCGCTTCCGTGTCAACGCGTTCAACCAGAATCGCGGCGCCGGCGCGGTGTTCCGCACCATCCCTTCGGTCATTCTCACGCTAGATGAGCTGAACGCGCCCAAGACCTTCAAGGACCTGTGTATGCTGCCGCGCGGCCTGGTGCTGGTCACCGGCCCTACCGGCTCGGGCAAGTCCACTACGCTGGCCGGTATGGTCAACCACTGCAACGACAACCGGCCCGACCACATCATCACCATCGAGGATCCGATCGAGTTCGTGCACGAGAGCAAGCGGTGCCTGGTCAACCAGCGCGAAGTGCACCGCGACACGCTGGGTTTCAGCGAGGCGCTGCGCTCGGCGCTGCGCGAGGACCCGGACGTGGTGCTGGTGGGCGAAATGCGCGACCTGGAGACCATCCGCCTGGCGCTGACGGCGGCGGAGACCGGCCACCTGGTGTTCGGCACCCTGCACACGAGCTCTGCGGCCAAGACCATCGACCGCATCGTCGACGTGTTCCCGGCGGCGGAGAAGGAGATGGTGCGCGCCATGTTGTCCGAATCCTTGCGCGCGGTGATCTCCCAGACGCTGCTGAAGAAGGTCGGCGGCGGCCGGGTGGCCGCGCACGAGATCATGATTGGCACGCCTGCCATCCGCAACCTGATCCGCGAGGGCAAGATCGCGCAGATGTATTCGGCCATCCAGACCGGCCAGGCGCAGGGCATGCAGACCCTCGACCAGTGCCTGCAGGAGCTGGTGCAGAAAGGGGTGGTCAGCCGTGAGGAAGCGCGCTACAAGGCGCAGAACAAGGACAGCGTCTGATGCCGCTCACGCCGGGCCGCATACACCGATCCGGCGGACGTTGGAAAATGGAACGACGGTGATTGGGACCTGATCGTTCATATCGAGGATACGTAAATGGAACGTGAACAAGCCATCAAACTGATGCAGGACCTGCTGCGGCGCATGGTCGAAAAGAAGGGTTCCGACCTGTTCATCACCGCGGGCTTTCCACCCGCCATCAAGGTCGACGGTGAAATCCGCCCGCAGTCGGACAAGGGCCTGACGCCCGAGCAGGCGGGAAGCCTGGTGCGGGCCATCATGAACGACCGGCAGACCAAGGAATTCGACTCCACCAAGGAGTGCAACTTCGCCATCGCGCCGCCCGGCATCGGCCGCTTTCGCGTCAGCGCTTTCGTGCAGCAGGGGCACATCGGCGCGGTGCTGCGCACCATCAACGCCAAGATCCCCACCTTCGATGAGCTGGAGCTGCCTTCCATACTCAAGGACGTGGTGCTGTCCAAGCGCGGCTTCGTGATCATCGTCGGCGGCACGGGCTCGGGCAAATCCACAACGCTTGCCGCCATGGTGGGTTACCGCAACGAAAAGACCCGCGGCCACATCGTCACCATCGAAGACCCGGTCGAATACGTGCACAATCACAAGGGTTGCGTGGTCACGCACCGCGAAGTAGGCGTGGACTGCGAAAGCTGGCACCTGGCGCTGAAGAACACTCTGCGCCAGGCGCCCGATGTCATTCTCATCGGCGAGATCCGCGACCGCGAAACCATGGAGGCGGCCATCGCGCTGGCCGGCACCGGCCATCTGTGCATCGCCACGCTCCATGCGAACAATTGCGCCGAGACGCTGGACCGCATCATCAACATGTTCCCGCGCGACCAGCACAACCAGATCTTCCTCGACCTGTCGCAGTATCTGCGCGCCATCCTGTCGCAGCGGCTGGTGCCGGCCAAGACCGGAAAACGCGTGGCCGCCTGCGAGGTCATGGTCAACACGCCGCACATCTCCGAGCTGATCAAGAAGGGCGATGTGATCGGCGTGAAGGAAGCCATCCGCACCGGCAGCGAGCGCGGCATGCTGAGCTTCGACAATGCGCTGTACAACCTGGTGCGCGAGGACAAGATCGAACTGGAGGAGGCGCTGAACAGCGCCGACTCGCGCACCAATTTGGAAGCCAAGATCAACTTCGGCTGAACACCTGCGCAGCCTCGAACACCGGCCCGTCCACGCACACGCGCTTCATGGCCGGGCCCGCCGGCCCCTGCACCCGGACGGCGCAGCCGGCGCAGCCGCCAACCGCGCAGGCCATGTATTCCTCCAGCGAGACCTGCGCCGGCAGCTCGAAGCGCCGCGCCAGCCGCGCCACCGCCGCCAGCATCACGGTCGGACCGCAGGCGAAAATCTCCACTTCGCGGCGCGCGCCCGGGTCCAGCGCGTCGAGATAATGCGCGGCCAGGTCGGTGACATAGCCCTCGAAACAGCCGGGAAAGCCGGCGAAGCTGGCCAGGCGGCAGGGCGCGCCCCAGTCCTCCAGCAGCGGCAGGGTGGCGATGACGCCGGGCGGGATGCCCGGCACGATCAGCGTCGAGGGCCGCGCGCGAAACGGGAAGGGCAGCTCCGAGCCGAAGAAGGCGATGGCGCGCCCCGCGCTCGCGCGCAGGCGCTCGGCCAGGAACACCAGCGGCGGGATGCCCACGCCGCCGCCGATGAGCAGGGCATGCCCCCGCTCCGGGCTGGGCGTGAAGCCATTGCCGATCGGCCCGAGCAGGCTCAGCGTGTCGCCGGCACGGCGCGCCGCGAGCTGCGCCAGGCCGGCGCCGTGCACCTTGTACAAAATCTCCAACGTGCCCCGCGCGGGGTCGGCGCGCATGATGGACAGCGGCCGGCGCATCGGCAGACTCTCGCTGCAGCGAATGTGCGCAAAGCTCCCCGGCACCGCGGCCGCCGCGCAGCGCGGAGAGCGGATGCGGATGATGTACTGCCGGCCGGGGAATTCGCTCTGGCCCAGCACCTCCGCCGCATCGTCGAGGAAGATGCTGCCGCGAGCGGTGCGCGCCGGGTCCGCGCCCACGGCCGCGCTCACAGCGGCTTGCGCCGGCGGGTCAGGGTGGCGGCGATCATGGCCAGCACCGCCATGCGCACCGCCACCCCGGCGTTCACCTGTTCGCGGATCACCGACCGCGGGCCGTCGGCCACCTCGGAGGCGATTTCCACGCCGCGGTTCATCGGACCGGGATGCATGACCAGCACCTCCGGAGCGGCCAGCGCCAGGCGCGCGGAGGTCAGTCCGTAGTGGTGGAAGTACTCAGTGTCGTCGAGGTCCGCCGTGCGCGCCATGCGCTCCTTCTGGATGCGCAGCATCATCACCACGTCGGCGCCGTCGATGCCGTCCTCGATGCGCACGAAGCGCTGCGCGCCGGTGAATTCCACTTCCTCCGGCAGGAGCGGCGCCGGGCCGACCAGGCGCAGGTCGGTGGTGCCCAGGGTGTGCAGCACGCGCGCCGCCGAGCGCGCTACGCGCGAATGGCGGATGTCGCCGACGATGGCCACCTTGAGGCCGGCGAAGCGGCGCTTGTGGGCGCGGATGGTCAGCACGTCGAGCAGCCCTTGAGTGGGATGCGACAGGTGCGCTTCGCCGGCGCTGATCACCGCCACGTGTTCGGCCACGTGGTCGATGAGGAACTCCGGGAGTCCCGCTTCCGAATCGCGGATCACGAACAGATCGGTGTTCATCGCCTCCAGGGTGTAGATCGTGTCCAGCATGGTTTCGCCCTTCACGCGCGAGCTGGACTGGGTGTCGAGATTGACCACATGAGCGCCCAGTCGCCGGGCGGCCAGGTCGAAGGAGGCGCGCGTGCGCGTGCTCGGCTCGAAGAACAGGTTGGCCACCGTCATGCCGGCGAGCTCGCGGCCCTCGTAGGCGCTCTGCCCGGGAAAGCGGCGGTAGTTTTGCGCGCGATCGAGGATGGCGGTGATCTGCTCGCGGCTCAGGCCGTCCAGGGTAATCAGGTGGCGCAGGCCGCCGAAGTCATCGAATTGCGAACGCATCCAGCCATCTCTCCAGGATCACCACCGCCGCCTCGGCGTCGATGTCGGTCTTGCGCACCCGCCGCCGGCGCGTGCCTGCCGCGCGCGCTTGCGCCAGCCGCTCCTGCGCATCGAGCGAGGAGTAGCGTTCATCGACGAATTCGACCGGCAGGGCGAAGCGCTCGGTCAGTCCGTGCGCGAATGCGCGCACCTCATCCGCGAGGGCCCCCTCGGACCCGTCGACATTATACGGCAGGCCGATAACGATGAGTGCCGGCCGCCATTGTTCGAGCAGCCGGCCGATGGCGGGCCAGTCGGGTTCGCGCGGACCGCGATCGAGCGGCGCCAGCGCCGCGGCGCGCCGGGTCAGGGTGTCGCCGCGCGCCGCGCCGATGCGCCGCCGCCCATAATCGAAGCCGATGAGCATGCGCGGCGCTCCGCGTGTCGGCGCAACGCCGCCGCTCTCAGGCATTGCCGCTGATGGAGGCCAGGCGCGACAAGTCCACGCCCAGGAGCTTGGCCGCCGCCGCCCAGCGTTGCTCGAAGGGCAGCTCGAAAATGATGCGAAAGTCCGCCGGCGCCGTCAGCCAGGCATTGGCGCGGATTTCCTCCTCCAACTGCCCGCCTTCCCAGCCGGCATAACCCAGCACCACGAAGGCTGGCAAGGGACCTTCGCCCTGGGCGATGGCGCTGAGAATGTCGCGTGAGGTGGTGACATGGATGGAGTCGGAGACCTTCAGGGTGGAGTCCCACTCGCCGGCAGCGCGGTGGACCACGAAGCCGCGGTCGGTCTGCATCGGGCCGCCGCGCAGCACGGCTTCCTCGCTCAACGGGCCGTCCGGAACCTGGATATCCAGCTGTTCGAACACCTCGCCCAAGCGCATGGTCAGGGGCCGGTTCAGCACCAGGGCCAGCGCACCGCGGTCGCTGTGCTCGCACACATAGGCTACGGTCTGGCTGAAATTCGGGTCGCCCAGCGCCGGCATGGCGATGAGCAGCTGATTGGTGAGATCGAGCGCCTCGCTCATGGCTTGACCGGAGTGGCTGGACCGGGTGGGGCCAACACATTCGAGCCCTGCGCCACGCCCTTGATGAACTGCCACTCGTAGGCGAAGCGGATTTGATCGTGCGCCCGACTCAAGGCTTTGGGAAAGGCGTCGAAGGGCGCCGCCATCTTGAGAATACCGAGCGCCGCCTGGTCGAGTTCGGCATGGCCGCTGGAGCGCCGGATGGCGGCGTATGTAAGCTTGCCGCTGGCGGCGATGGCCACTTCCACCACCGGCGTGCCCGACAGCTCCTGACTCCGCGCCATGGTGGGAAAGTTCAGCGTGCCGACGTTCTCCACCTTGCGCCGCCACGCATCCAGGTAGACGGCGATGTCCGACTCCTGGGTATCGGCGGTGATCCACAATTCGCCGCGGGTCTCGCCGCGTAGCCGCAGGGCCTCGTCGTCCGAGTTGGGCGCGATGCCGATATTGGGCCGATCCTGCAGCAGCTCGGGGAGTTGCGTCGGCTGGTTTGGCTGGCGCGGATGCGCGAAGTACAGGATCTGCGCGCTGGCGCCGGTGCTGGCCAGCAGGCGCGTGGCGCCGCCGTCGGTTCCCGGCAGCGCCACAACGCTGCCACTGCCCTCGTTGAGACCGAGGGTCGCGCCGCGCACGCGCGAGGAGCGCGGGATGCTGGCGCGTTCCCGGCCTTTCGAGTTGCCAGAGCCGTGCTGACTGCGCTGCGCGAGGTAATGGGCGCGCCGGTTTTCCTTCAGCCGCGGCCCCTGCTCGCTGACCAGCGTCACTTCCAGGCTGGGGGCGGCATCGGATGGTGGCTGCTTGGGCAGGCTGAAGGACACGCCGAGAATGACGATGCCGTGGACCAGGGCGGCCAGGAAGCAGGTGGTGAGCATCCGATCGTTCACCGGCGGCAGCCGGCGGGCGAAGGTCTCCGGTATGGCCTCGCTCCTCACAGGCGCCGGGCGATGGCATCCATCAGCAGTCCGCCGATGTCCAGACCATGTTTCTTGTTCAGTTCGCGGATGCCGGTGGGGCTGGTGACGTTGATCTCGGTCACGTAGTCGCCGATTACGTCCAGGCCCACGAACAGCATGCCGAGATCGCGTAAGGAAGGTCCGATCTGCGCGCACAGCCAGCGGTCGCGCTCGTTCAGCGGGCGCGACTGCGCGGTGGCGCCGGCGGCAAGATTCCCACGGTGGTCGGCGGCGTGGGGCATGCGCTGCAGCGCGAAGGGCACCGGCTCGCCGTCGACCAGGATCACCCGGCAGTCGCCATGGGTGATGATTTCCGGCAGGTAGCGCTGCACGATGGCGTAGCGCTGGCCGTGGTGGGTCAGGGTCTCGAACACCACATTGCGGTTCTTGTCGCCCTGCTCCAGCACGAAGATGGATTTGCCGCCCATGCCCTCCAGCGGCTTGCACACCGCTTTGCCCTGGATGCGCAGGAACTCAGCCATGTCGTCCATGTCGCGGGTGATCAGCGTCGGCGCACAGCACTGCGGGAACCAGGCGGTGTAGACCTTCTCGTTCATGTCGCGCAGGCCGTCGGGGCGGTTCACCACCAGCGCTCCCTGGATCTGGGCCCGTTCCAGGATGTAGGTGGCATACACATATTCGGTATCGAAGGGCGGGTCCTTGCGCATCAGCACCACATCGCCGGCCTCGAAGCGAACGGTTTGCCGGGCGGTGCGCTCGAACCAGCGCTTGGGGTCGTCGAAAACCTTAATGTTGGCGGCTTTTGCATAGGCCACGCCATCGCGCAGATACAGGTGCGACAGCTCCGCATACCGGATGTTCCAGCCGCGCGTCTGGGCCGCCAGCAGCATGGCCAGAGTGGAATCCTTGGCAGGCTTGATCTGCTCGATGGGATCCATGACTACGATCAGGCTGCGCGGCGCGGCGGACATGGGGCCAAGTCTAGCGCATGCCTAAGGCGGCTCGCTGGCACCCCGGCCGGCAAACTGTGAACCGCCGCCGCGCCACGCCAGTGTGACCTGGCTCCAAATGTGTACCCCTCACCGTGGCCACGATCCGGCGGATATGTTAAAAAGTCCCAAGTTTCCGGCACATACGCACGACATGAAGCGCCACGGCGGCGACTTCCAGGAAAATTACATGGAGAGCATGGCAACTCAGGCAAAGCCCAAACTCGCCGGACTCAAAGTCCTGGTGATCGACGACAGCAAGACCATCCGGCGCACCGCGGAGACCCTGCTGACCAAGGAAGGTTGCGAGGTGTTCACGGCCATCGACGGGTTCGATGCCCTGTCGAAGATCGCCGATCACCAACCCGACATCGTGTTCGTGGACATCATGATGCCACGCCTGGACGGCTATCAGACCTGCTCGCTGATCAAACACAACAAGGTGTTCAAGCAGATTCCGGTGATCATGCTGTCGAGCAAGGACGGCCTGTTCGACCGCGCGCGGGGCCGCATCGTCGGCTCCGAACATTATTTGACCAAGCCATTCACCAAGGACGAGTTGCTCGGCGCCATCGAAGCGCACGTGAGCAAGTAGCCCAACCCGAGGTTTGCCCATGGCGCTGATCCTGATCGTCGACGACTCCCCGACCGAAGTGCACGTGATGCAGAAGGCGTTGGAGAAGCACGGCTTCCAGACCGCCTCCGCACAGAACGGCGCGGAAGGTATCCGCAAGGCCAAGGAAATGAAGCCCGACCTCATTTTCATGGACATCGTCATGCCCGGCGTGAACGGTTACCAGGCCACGCGCACGCTGATCGCCGATCCCGAAACCCGCGCCATTCCCATTATCATGGTTACCACCAAGGGCCAGGAGACGGACCGGGTATGGGGATTGCGCCAAGGCGCGGTGGACTACCTGGTCAAGCCGGTGACGGCGCAGGCATTGGTCGAGAAGGCGCAGGCCGCCCTCGCCCTATGACGGGAAGCGTTGCGGACGGCGGCAACGTGCGCGCCTTGCGCGACCGCCCCTTCGAGTTGTTGAAGGCGTTGGAGAAGCGGACCCGCGCCTCGGTGGCGCAGACCGAGCGCGAGGCCGCGCCCGGCAACGAGTGGGTGGGCGTAGCGCTTCGCATGGGCGGGGAAACCTTCCTGGTGGCGCGCGAAGAGACGCGCGAGGTGTTGAGCTTTCCGGCGTCGATCACGCGTGTGCCGGGTGCCAAGCCCTGGGTGAAGGGCCTCGCCAACGTGCGCGGCCAGCTGCTGCCGATGATCGACCTGCGCCAGTTGCTGGGCAGCGGACTCACCGCGGCCTCGCGCAACGCGCGGGTGGTGGTGGTCAATCACCGTGAAATCCCGGCCGGCTTGCTGGTGGACGAAGTGCTGGGGTTCCGCCGCTTCGCTGAACGCGAGTTCGACGCGGAGCCGCCGCCCACGGTGATCCGCTGCGACAGTTTCCTGGCGGGGGCTTTCCGGCGCAGCGGGGAGATCTGGCCCGTGTTGAGTCTGAAGACCCTGGTCGAGAGTCAGCAATTCATGCAGGCGGCGCACTAGTGGCCGCCAATAGAGCTTTGCCGATGAACGCAATCAAGACGAACAATGAAGCCGGCCTCGGTGCCAATGCCTTGCCGTGGGCGTTCAGCCTCACCGTGCTGTTGCTGTTGCTGGCGGCGCTCTTGGCGCTGCTCAACCGGTCGGCGCCGGCCAGCGGCGCTTCGCTCCAGGAGCTGGCGCTGGTGACCCAGCAGATCCCGGTACAGGCGCAGACCGCGCTGCATGGCGAAATCGGCGCTTTCGATGCGCTGGCGAAGAACGTGGCGCGCATGAAAACCCTGCGCGCGGAACTGGCTCCGGCCGAACCCGGCGATGCGGACTGGAACCGGCTGCAGGGGCGCGTCGGCACGGTGATGGATGCGCGCGTGGCGGTGCAGAGCGTGGACCAGGCCGGCGCGGCGGCACGCGACCTCGCTCCGAAACTCCTGTCGGAGATGGGCGATCTCGCCAGCGGCGCCGGCGCGCAGAAACTCGAAGGCATGAGCCGTTACCTGGAGCGTTTCGAACTCACCGTGCAGCGCATCCAGCAGGATCTGAACGGCCTGTCCAGCGGCGTGAGCAGCGCGGCGCCCGCCGCGCAGCGGCTGGCCGACAGCCTGGAATTCCTGAACCAGGTGATCCGCTCGCTGGCCGGCGAGGACGCGGGTCTTGCGGTGCCGCGGCTCGCCGGCGCGGAAAACGAGCAGCGCCTGAAGGCGGTGTCGGCACGCTACCAGCAGTTCGCGACCGGTGTGCGCAAGGCCATCGCCGCCGCCGATCCGCTTTCCAAGGCGCAGACGGCGGCGCGTGAGCTGCCGGGCCTCGCCGGCGGCATTAGCGCCAAGCTTGGTGCTGCGGCGGCGCCGGCGGGCGGCTCGCCGGGCCGGCTCACCTACTGGATCGTGCTGTCGCTGGTCTTGGCGCTGCTGTCGCTGGCCGCATTGGCGTGGTTGTACCGCCGCGACGCCAGCGCCAGCCGCTCAGTGGCGCAGCGCGTGCGCGAGAACGAGCGCAACCAGGAAGCCATCATGCGCCTGCTGGATGAGCTGTCGAGCCTGGCCGATGGCGATCTTACCGTGCAGGCCACGGTGACCGAGGACATCACCGGCGCCATTGCCGATTCCATCAACTACGCCATCGAGGCGCTGCGCGACCTGGTCACCACCATCAACGACACGGTGCTGCAGCTCGACGGCGCCACCAAGCAGACGCAAGCCGCGGCGAACCACATGGCCAAGGCCTCCAGCGCGCAGTCGCGGCAGATCTCCGCCGCCAGCGAATCCATGGCGGACATGGCGGCCTCCATCGAGGAAGTCTCCGGCAACGCCGAGCGCTGCTCGGACGTGGCTCGGCATTCGGTGGATATCGCGCACAAGGGCGGTGATGCCGTGCGCCGCACCATCGACGGCATGAATGCCATCCGCGAGACCATCCAGGAGACCAGCAAGCGCATCAAACGCCTGGGCGAGAGCTCGCAGGAGATCGGCAACATCGTCGAGCTGATCAACGACATCGCCGAGCAGACCAACATCCTCGCGCTGAATGCCTCGATCCAGGCCTCCATGGCGGGTGAGGCGGGCCGCGGCTTCGCCGTGGTCGCCGACGAGGTGCAGCGCCTGGCC
>JAFEGC010000390.1 GCA_018240265.1 Pseudomonadota bacterium
GGAATCGGCGAATCGCTTATCGGGCGACTGTTGATATTCGATGCGCTGGCGATGAGTTTTCATGAACTCAAACTGGCGCCAGATCCGGCTTGCCGATGCGCCTGAGAGTGCACTTGCGCGACAAGGGCGTGGAGGTGCGGGTCACGTTGCCCAAGGCGCATGAACATAAATCTCCATTGATCGGACGGCTCGAGCGCCCGGTTCTCGACGCGAGACAATGTCCCGAAGAGGTGAGCTTCTACGGTGTTGTCCGTCTTGCCCAACCGACCGTAGCCTGGTCTTGCTCCATCGCTGCCAGGAACCTTTCCAAACTGGCGTTTGTCCGTTTGCCTTGCCATGATTGCGTACAAACCAACACTTTCGCCGGGAGGGGACATGAGCAGAGACTGGATCAAGGTGTGCATTGCCGTGTTGGCGATCAGCTGCGCCGTACTCGCTGCAGGCGGCGAGGCGATCGCGGCGGTGGCGCGCGCCCGGTCGGGCGGCGTACCGGACCTGGCGCGCGTACTGGGCGCGCTCGAGAGCCAGTCGTTCGCGGCGTGGAAGTCTGGCGACCGAGGGTTCTGGGCGACGTACCTGTCAGATGATTTTGTCGGCTGGGGTCCCTCGGGACGGCTCGACAAGGACTCCGCCGTGCTCGCGCTGAGCGGCGCCGGGTGTCGGATCAGCAACTACCGGCTGTCGAACGAGCAGATGAGCCGGCTAACGCCCAATGCGGCGCTGCTGACCCACAAATCGGAGGTCAACGGCGTGTGTGGTGGCAAGCCGCTTGCGCCCACTGTCTATACCGCGACTGTTTATGTCCGCGAGGGTGGGCAATGGCGGGCGGGCTTTCGAGCTCAATCGGCGGTCGTCGATCCCCTGAAAGCGACCATACCTGCCGCCAGCGGCGTTTGGACCGACGGTCCTACCCGTTCCGACGCCGATACCCAAGCCTTGCTCGCGCGTGAGCAGGCGATGGTGGAAGCTTGGAAGAATCGCGACGCTGCGCGCATGGACCGGTTTTTTGGCCCATCGATCCAATTTGTGGATATTTTTGGCAATCATATTGGAAGCCGCGCCGAGGCGTTGAAGAAATGGTCGGGCGAAGGCTGCGATGTGAAGGGTTTCAAGTTCAGCGGCGCCAAGGCGACAATGCTCGCTCCCGACTTCGGCGTGCTGACCTATCGCGCCGTTTATGATGGCAAGTGCTTCGGGCAGGAGTTGTGGCCGATCTGGGGAACGGCATTCTACGTCAAGCGCGGCGCTGTCTGGATGTGGTCATCCGGCATCAATGTCCTGGCGGGTGCGAGCAGATGAATCTCGCAGGGTCTGCGTCATCATGACAATGAATCGCGGCTTGTGTCTTGGATGGGCGCCAGGCCATTTCCGGGCCGATACCGGTGGTGCCACTCGGCAGGCGGAAAAGGGTTACGCAGTCAACGCCCACAGGCTTGGGCGCGTCTGAATCAGGAGCCTCCGGATGCCCAAGACGGTCCGCTTGAAGGTAAACGGCCAGTCGCACGATCTCCAGGTCGAGCCGGGTACCCTGTTGCTCTACGTGTTGCGAGACAACCTCGGACTGCATGGCCCCAAGTTCGGCTGCGGCCTGTCGCAGTGTGGCGCGTGCACCGTCCATCTGGATGGACAGGCCACCCGCTCGTGCGTGATGCCCGTGGAGGCGGTGGACGGTCGCGAAATAACCACGCTCGAAGGACTCGGCACGATCGACCGTCCGGATCCATTGCAGCAGGCGTTCATCGACGAGCAGGCGGTGCAGTGCGGTTACTGCATCAACGGCATGATCATGACGGCCAAGGCGCTGCTGAAGGAGAACCCGCACCCGACACGGAACGATATCAAACAGGCACTGGATGGCAACCTGTGCCGTTGTGGCACGCATATGCGCATCGTCCGGGCCGTAGAGCGGGCCGCCAAGGTGGGAGCGACATGAGCACGCTAAGTCATGACGTGATGGATTCGTTGGAACTGACCGGGCACGGTGCCAGCCGCCGCGCTTTCCTCAAGAGTTCGGGGGGTCTGGTGCTGGGCTTCAGCCTGTTCGGGTCGACCGTTGCAGCTGCGGCGACGCGTGAACCGCCATTGGATACCAGCGTGACCGCAATGAAGGGCGGTGGACCGTTCGCGGCAGTGGATCCGGCCAGGCTGAACGCGTGGATCGCGATTCATCCCGACAACACCGCCACGCTGTTCACCGGCAAGGTGGAACAGGGCAACGGTGCGCCGAGCGCGCTGCTGCAAATCGCAGCCGAGGAGCTGGACTTTCCGTACGATCGCTTTTTTCTCGTGATGGGCACGACGACGCACACGGTGGATCAAGGTCCGTCCTATGGCAGCATGGCGGTGCGTTACGCAGGACCGCAGATCCAGCACGCGGCAGCCGCAGGCCGCCAGGTGCTGCTGACGATGGCCAGCAACTACTTCGGCGTGCCGGTGGAGGAGCTGACAGCGGCCGCGGGTGTCATCAGCGTCGCCGGCGCGGCGGGCAAGTCCATCAGCTACGGCAAGCTCGTGGGCGGCAAGCGCCTTAATGTGACTATCGGCGCCAGTGGCAAGACCTTCGGCATGAAGGTTGCGCCCCATGCCAAACTCAAGGATCCTGC
>JAFEGC010000391.1 GCA_018240265.1 Pseudomonadota bacterium
GAACAGGCCCGCAACTGGATGAAGCCGTTGCCGACGGCGCTTTGCAGGAGATTTGCCAATGACCACCAAGACCAAGAGCCGCATCCTCGAAGCTGTTCACGAATCAGCCAGCGATCTGCATCGCCTGGGATTCATCGACAAGCGCAAGATGCAGAAGTACGACGCACTGTGCCTGGAGCCGGTACAGGACTACGACGCAGCAAAGGTCAAGGCGCTGCGCGAACGACTGCACCTGAGTCAGGCCGTGCTGGCCAGCGTGCTGAACACCAGCACGTCCACCGTCCGCAAGTGGGAGGTGGGCGACAAGCGCCCCAGCGGGCCGTCGCAGAAGCTGCTGGACATCCTCGAGCGCAAGGGGCTGGAAGCCGTCCTTTGAGGCAGCCCCGCTCATTGCCGCTCGCGCCCGCTACGTTGCTATTCAAGTGACAGAGCCGGAATTGAACCCGTCAACCATCCGCCACCAATGTGTAACCTATGTGTCGGCAAGCACAACGCTCCCTGGAGAAATCCGGAGAGCCGGTCCTGGGTTCTTCAGGGGGGGTGGCTCGCGGGCGGCGCTGCGGCTATCGCCCGGCGATGGCGTGAATTTCGATGTGAACCGAGAGGGTCAGGTGGTGATCCAAAAGGCGGGCTCCCGGGCCGTCCGCAAGCGCGACCGCTTCACCGCCGCGCGCGGCAAAGCGCCGGTGAAGTGGCGCACCGACGAGTTGATGGCCATGCAATGCATTGGCGGATTTGTTCATCGGTGCCCACGCCGCCGTGCTGAGCTGCGGCATCCTCACCCGAGACGGCCGCCGCTACCGTAACTACTTCCCGGGCGTGGCGCTGGTCGCGCCGGAGGGGGCCGCTGCGTCACCGCAGCCGTAGATGCCCTCACACCCCCGGCATCGGCACGAATCCCGGCAGCGCCTTGACGCGACCGATCCAGGCTCGCACCTGCGGATAGCCGTCCAGCGACACGCCACCTTCGTGACTGAGTGCCACGTACGGAAAAACCGCCACGTCGGCGATGGTCGGATGTCCAAGGGTGAGCCAGCGGTGCTGCGCCAAGTGCTGTTCCAACAGGCCGAGGATGCGTGACGACTGGGCCAGCGCATGAGCCTTGTCGAGTGCGTAGCCGAATTTGTCGACCAGCCGCGCATCGGCCGGACCGTGCTGGACATTGTTGGCCGAGGTGGACAGCCACTGTGCCACCGCCGCCTCGCCTGCAGCGTCGCGCGGCAGCCATCGCTCATCACCGAGCTTGCGCGCCAGGTACACGAGGATGGCCTGCGAGTCGCGCAGCACCACCGCGCCATCCTGCAGGATGGGCAGCTCGCCGAAGGGATTGAGATCGATCAACGGCGCGCGCTTGTGCGCGCCGTTCAAGAAATCGACAGGTACGATGTCCAGTTTTTGCCCTGTGAGCGCGGCGAACAGCCGCACCTTGTAGCAATTGCCGGACAGTTCAAGGTCGTAGAGTTTCACGCTGGGTCTCCTTCAGAGTAGGTATCCGCCTTCTCATCGGCGAGTTGATCGAATTCCAGCACATTGCCATCCGGGTCGCGGATGAACAGGGCGACGCGCCGCGGACCGATGCGGGATGCGGCTGCTGAATCGTACCACGCGGCGTCTTCAATTGACGGAGGCCGGCACCGGCCATTGGACTGGCCATTCTCCACTTGATGAGCCCAGGCGTTGCGGTGCACCGCAAGCACGCCATTGCCACGGGTATATGCATGTAACCAAATCATAGTAAACAGGATTGCAACCGATAAACGCGACCGCCTAGACTGCCACGCAAATTCACTTGCGCAGGGCCAAACCGAGACAACCCATGAGAACCACTTGGCGCATCGTCGCAAGTCTGCTGCTGGCGTTGACCGCGTTGGCGACGCACGCCGCCGAGCGCGACCGACCCGCGATCACCGTGTTTGCCGCGGTCTCATTGACCAACGCCCTGCAGGAAGCCGGCGCTGCGTTCACGCACGCGACATCGGTCCCGGTGAAATTTTCATTCGCCGCCAGCTCGACGCTGGCGCGGCAGATCGAGAGCGGCGCCCGCATCGATGTATTCGTCAGCGCCGACCAGGAATGGATGGATTACCTGCAGGCCCGCGGGCTGATCGATCGCGCTTCGCGGCGTGACCTGCTGGGCAACCGGCTGGTGCTGGTCGCGCCGGCGGACAGCACCCTGCAGCTCAAGATCGCGCCGCGCTTCGCATTGCTGGCCGCGCTCGGCGCAGGGCGGCTGGCCACTGGAGATCCGGACTCGGTGCCCGTGGGCAAGTACGCGCGCAGCGCGCTGATCTCACTCGGCGTCTGGAACGAGGTGCAGGACCGTCTGATCCGGGCCGAGAACGTGCGCAGCGCGCTGGCCTTCGTCGCCCGCGGCGAGGCGCCGCTGGGCATCGTGTATGAAACCGACGCGCTGACCGACAAGAAAGTGCGGCAGGTGGACGTGTTCCCCGCCGACACGCACCTGCCCATCCTCTACCCGGCCGCGCTGACGCGCACCGCCGGCGCCGACGGCGTGCGCTTCCTGCAATTCCTGCGCGGCCGCGCCGCCGGCAATGTATGGCGCAAATACGGATTCACGGTACTCGATTAGGGAGCC
>JAFEGC010000392.1 GCA_018240265.1 Pseudomonadota bacterium
GGCGCTGCTCGAGCGCCAATCGAGCCTGTGGCGTCACAGCCCGGTGCAGCAATGGCAGACTACCTGTGCGCGGTCCTCGCAATTACAGGTCCGGCTGGTGGTGGCAATCCGGTCGCGGCTCCATCGCGCCCGCGCGCGCATGGCGCCGCTGGAACGTACGCTGCAGGCGGTAAGCCCGCTGGCCACGCTGGATCGCGGCTACGCCATTCTCACCACCGAGTCCGGCGCGGTGTTGCGTGACGCGGCGCAGGTCGCTGCCGGCCAGGTGATTCAGGCCCGGCTGGCCCGCGGACGGGTGCGCGCGCGCGTCGAGCAAACGGAATGAGGCGGCAGCCATATGCCAGTCTGGCGCTGTGGGCGCTGGCGGGATGCACGATGCTGGGGGAACCCTGCGGCGCGCTGAGCCTGCCGCGGACCAGCGCCGTGCCAGGGGGCATCGCCATCGTGCCGCTGGAAGTAGACTCGCCCACCGCGCCCGTGGCCTATGCGCAGGGGCACCGAGTGCTGGTCACGCAATTGGAGGGACGCTGGGTGGCCGTGGTGGGCATCCCGCTCGCGGCCGAACCCGGCCGATCGCTGCTCGCGCTGCACTCGCCGGCCTCCAAGCTCCTGGGCTTCGAGATCGGCCCCAAGCAGTACGCCACGCAGTCGCTCAAGGTGGCGCCGCGCCAGGTCAATCCTTCGCCCAAGGACCTGGCGCGTATCGCGCGCGAACGCGCGCGCATCGAGAAAGCCTTGAGCCGCTGGAGTGAGGCGCTGCCCGCCAGTCTGAAGCTGCCGCAGCCGGTGCCTGGCGTGCGCAGCAGTTCCTTCGGCCTGCGGCGCGTGTTCAACGGCGAGGCGCGCAACCCCCACAGCGGCATGGACATCGCCGCGCCCACCGGCACGCCCGTCCTGGCGCCGCTGGCCGGCGAGGTCATCGATACCGGCAACTTCTTTTTCAACGGCAATACCGTGTTCGTCGATCACGGCGCGGGATTCATCAGCATGTACTGCCACCTGAGCCGCATCGCCGTAAAACCAGGGCAGCGCGTGCAGGCCGGCGCGATCCTGGGCCAGGTGGGCATGACGGGCCGCGTTACCGGCCCGCATCTGCATTGGGGTCTGCTGCTCAACCACGCCTGGGTGGACCCGGAGCTGTTCGTGCAGGGGGCCGGCGAGTAGCGGCCGCGGGGTAATACCTTGGTCTGATGCTTCGGGACGTATATTTGCGCTAGTCTTACGGGCAAGCTGGCACGATCTTAAGAACGGAGGACGCTGACTATGTTCGGCCTGATGCAGGACCATCCGCTGCTTATTTCAGGGCTGATTACCCACGCGGCGGCTCAGCATCCGAATCGCGAAGTGGCTTCACGGCTCAACGACGGCAGCATCCACCACACCACTTACCAGGCGGTCGAGCGCCGCGCACGGGCGCTTGCTTCGAGGCTCGAATCCATCGGCATCAAGCCGGGCGACCGCGTGGCCACCCTGGCCTGGAACGGCTTTCGACACTTGGAATGCTTCTACGGCGTATCCGGCATGGGTGCGGTGCTGCACACCGTCAACCCGCGCCTGTTCCACGATCAGATTTCCTACATCATCCGTCACGCCGAAGGCCGGATTTTGATGTTCGACGCGGATTTGCTGCCCATCGTCGAGGGCATCGCGCACGAGCTGAGCAGCATCGAACATTATGTCGTATTGTGCTCGCAGGCCGAGTTGCCCAAGTCTTCGAAGCTGAGTCTCCTGGCCTATGAGCAGTGGATCGAGGGCTTCGGCGAGCGCTACACCTGGCCCGTTTTCGATGAGCGCCTCGCCTCCTCCCTGTGCTACACCTCGGGCACTACCGGTAATCCGAAAGGCGTGCTGTACAGCCACCGCTCCACCATCCTGCACGCCCTTGCTTGCACGCAGCCAGACACCTTCGCGCTGAGCTGCAAGGATTCGCTCCTGCCGTTCGCGCCCATGTTCCACGCCAACGCCTGGGGCATGCCCTACTGCGCACCGCTGGTGGGCGCCAAGCTGGTGCTGCCGGGACGGCACATGGACGCGAAGAGCCTGGCGGACCTGCTGATCCAGGAACACGTCACCTTCACCGTGGGAGTGCCCACCATCTGGACGATGTTGCTGGGCTATCTGCAGGATAACGGCATCCGCTTGAAGGATCTGACCCGCTGCGTCGTCGCTGGCACCGCACTGCCGCCCTCGATCCAGACGGCGCTGCGGGAAGCGCACGGCGCCACCGCAATACATGCCTGGGGCATGACCGAAATCAGCCCCATCGGCACGGTGTGCACGCCCACGCCGGAAATCGACGTACTGCCCGATGCGCAGCGCGATGAGTTGCTGCTGAAACAGGGACGCACACCGTATGGCGTACAGATCCAGGTGCGCGATTCGCGCAACCAAGTGGCGCCGCAGGACGGTTCGACCTTCGGCCCGCTGATGGTGCGCGGTCCGTGGGTCGCCTCCGGTTATTTCAAGGGCGAAGGCGGCACCCCACTGGATGCCAATGGCTGGTTCCCCACCGGCGACGTAGCCACCTGGGACCAGTACGGCTGCATGAAAATCACCGACCGCACCAAGGATGTGATCAAGTCGGGCGGCGA
>JAFEGC010000393.1 GCA_018240265.1 Pseudomonadota bacterium
GCGTTCGCTGGTGCTGGGCAGCATGCTGATCATCCTGTCCAATCTCGGCTATGCGTTGTTCGCGGCAGGTGGACGGCCCAGCGTGGTCGGCCTTGCCGTGGTGGTGAGCCTGGATAATCTCGCCATCGGCGTGCATGGCACGGCGCTGATCGCGTATCTGTCGAGTCTCACCAGCGAGCGTTACACCGCCACGCAGTATGCGCTGTTCGCTTCCTTGTATGCCTTGCCGGGTAAACTGCTGATGGGGACTTCGGGCTTCGTGGTCGATGCCATCGGCTACCGGGATTTTTTCCTGTACACCGCGGCGCTCAGTCTGCCGGGGCTTGCGCTGCTGGCGCTGTTGTACCGGCGCGGTGCCTTTACGGATTTCCAGCGCCCGCCGGGGCGCGCCTAGCGCGCGCGATGCTCCGGCGTGGACCACGGCGGCTGCACATTGTCCTCGAAGTCACGGTCCAGATCTTCGGAGTCCACGTCCACCGAACCAGACCAGTCTTCCGGCGCGTCGGCCGCTTCGATGGCATCGTCGAGCAGCATCTGGTTCCAGGTGTCGAAATCCATCTCCTCGACCGTGCCGTCGAAATACTGGATCTCGATGGTCTGATCCGCATCGTCGATGGCGACGACTTCGAACAGGGCGTTGGTTTCGCCTCGATACCACTCGCCGATTTCCGGCTTCAGCACCTTCATGAGCTTCTCCGTCTGACTGCCTGCCTTGCGCCCCCATTCAACACCCGATCGACTCCCGGATGCAATCGGGATTTTTGCGCAATACGTGCAATTTGAGCGCGCCGCACTGCGGCACTCCGGACGCGTGCCGCGGCTCAAGCCCGGCGTCGATACGCAAGATCCCATACCCCATGCCCCAGCCGCTCGCCGCGGCGTTCGAAGCGCGTGCTGGCGCGTCCGGCGTAGTGGTCGACGAAGGTGCCATCGGGGCTCATGGACTCCAAGGCGGGACAGGCATTGCCGAGTTCCAGCATCTGCTGCGCGTAATCCTGCCAGTCCGTGGCCAGTCGCAGGATGCCGCCGGCCCGGAGTTTTCGCGCCACCAGCGCGAGGAACTCGGCATTGATGAGCCGGCGCTTGTGATGGCGTTTCTTGTGCCAGGGATCGGGAAAGAAAATCAGCACTTCGTCCAGCGTTGCGTCCGCGAGGCCCTGCTCCAGCACCTCAACGGCGTCGTGACAGATGATGCGCAGGTTGTAAATATTTTCAGCCGCGCAGAATTGCAACAACCGGCCGACACCGGGGCGATGCACCTCGATGCCCAGGTAGTCGATTTGCGGGTTGGCCTTCGCGAGCCCGCCGATCACCTCGCCGATGCCGAAGCCGATTTCCAGGCAGCGCGACGCGCGCCGGCCGATCGCGGCCCCGCCGAACAACGCGTCCAGATCCAGCCGCTGCCCGGTGAAATCCACGCCGTACCGCGGCCACAGCGTCTGTAACGCGCGCGACTGTCCCTCGGTCATACGCCCGGCGCGCAGGACATAACTCTTGATGTGGCGTGTGCGCTCCATTGGCGCGAAGTGTGCCTGATATCATTTCCCCATGCGCAAACTCGTCCTGTGGCTCGCCGCCGTCGTCCTGTCGGGGTGCGCATCTCTCCCCCGCGTCGTGGACAAGCCGTTCTCGGTGGCCATTCCCGCCTCGTCTCAGACGGTGTGGGGAAAGCTCGCGGCGGATTCCAGCGAAGGCCGGCAGCTCTCGGGTCTGCGCCTGCTCGCCTCGGGCGAAGAAGCATTCGCCTCGCTGATCACCTTGGCGGATCATGCCCAACGCAGCATCGACATTCAGCAATACATCATCGAGCAGGACGAGACCTCGCGCGCCGTGCTGCGTCACGTGCGTGCGGCGGCCGAGCGGGGCGTGCGCGTGCGCATCCTCATCGATGATCTGAATACCGTGGGCAAGGACCGGCGCATGCTGCACCTGGCCGAGCAACCGAACATGCAGGTGCGCGTGTTCAACCCTTTCCCGGCCGGTCGCCTGTCCTACATGACGCGCTTCGTATTCTCGGCAACGGAAATTCCGCGCATTAACCATCGCATGCACGACAAGCTGTTCGTGGTGGATGATGCCATCGCCATCACCGGCGGGCGCAATATCGGCGACCAGTACTTCGTACGCAGCAAGGACAGCAACTTCGTCGACCTGGACGTATTCGTGGCCGGTGGGGTGGTGCCGGATCTGTCCGCCAGCTTCGATGCCTTCTGGAACAGCCGCTTCGCCTATCCCATCGCGTCGCTGGCCTCGCCCGATTCCGAAAAGTCCCTGGGTTCCATGGCCACCGATCCGACGGTTTCACCCGACGCGCAATTTCTGCAGCGCGATCTCGATAGTGGCCGGCTGGAGCTGATCTGGGCGCCGGCCGCGGTACTGGCCGATGCGCCGGCCAAGATCGCCGGCGACAACGATTCCGAGGAGTTCCTGCCCGTCGCCGACTCGATGGGCGAACTGATGCAACAGGCAGACGAGGAGGTCACGATAATCTCGCCCTACTTCGTGCCGAGCGACCAGGGCGTCAATCTGATGCGCGATCTGGTGGCGCGCGGCATCCACGTGCGCGTGCTCACCAATTCGCTGGCC
>JAFEGC010000394.1 GCA_018240265.1 Pseudomonadota bacterium
ACGGCCACGCCGTTGGTCAACCGGCAGACAGCCGATGTTCTGATGCAACTCGGCCGACTGACCCTGGAGGGACGCAGCCAGCCCGCCCAGGCAGCCGAGTATTTCCATCAGGCCTTGGCCGTATATGCCAATGTGCTGGGACCGAGATCGCCGGAGGTTGGGACCGCGCTGATCGAACTCGCGGACACGGCGGTATGGCGCGATGACTACGTGCAAGCGGAAAAATCCGAAAGAGAAGGCTTGGCCATTTATCAGGCCACCTTGAGCCGCAATCACCCGGACTATGCGGTGGCACTGGCCAACCTTGGCAATACTTTGACCGAGCGCGGCAAATATGCCGAGGCCGAACCGGTGCTGCACGAGGCGCTGGAAGTCGAGCGGCGCGTCTTCGGTCCGACGCACCAGCGTGTCGCGCAGACTTTGGAACACCTGGCCAAGCTGTACGACCGCCGCGGCGAGTACCAACGCGCCATCGACACCGTGAACCAATCCCTGGCGCTCACCCGGGAACGGTTGGGCAACGATCATTACCTGGTGGGCTATCGCCTGGACTACCTTGCCAGCCTGTATCTCAGGGCCCATGAGCCAGCCGAGGCCGAGAAGCAGGCCCACGCTGCGCTGGAAATCTACGGCAAGAGCTTGCCCACCGAACATCTGTACGTGGCCTCCACCCGCCAGCTGCTGGGCGATATCCTGATCGCGCGGGCGCGCTATCCGGCAGCGACGGCGGAATTGCGCAGCGCCGCGGAACTGACCCGGCGGCTGGCCGGCGCCGACAGCTGGCGCACGGCGCGTGCCAACGCCAGCCTGGGCTGGAGCTTGATCAAATCGGGGAACGACGCCGAGGGCGCGCCCCTGCTCATCGACTCGCAGGGACGGCTGGCGCAACTCCTGGGCAATCGAAATCCCGCCACCCAACAGGCCTCGCGCTATCTGCTGGAGTATTACCGCCTGCATCACCGCGATGCCGACGCCGACCGGGTTCTCGCCGCGCTCAACTCGCGCTAAGCTTGCGGAACTTGACAATATGCGCCGCGGTCCAGACTGCGGAACCTTGAAGTCGCCAGCAGGAGTTTTCATGCGTCATTCACTTCGACCCTTCGCGGCAGGCATTGCCTTGCTGGCCGCATTCGCACTCGGCAGTTCCGCCGCCGAGGCCGGTGCGCGCGAGGAAGGCCGCCTGCTCACCGCCACCGAGGTGCTCGAAGAGATCCAGGGCATGCCGGATCAGCGCGTACCCGACATGCTGCTGGCGCGCGCCTACGGCATCGCCATCATTCCCGACGTCATCAAGGCAGGTCTCACGCCGGTGGCGGCCGCCCGCGGCAAGGGCGTGCTGATGGTGCGCGACAAGCTCACCTCGTCGTGGAGCAACCCTTCCTTCATCACGCTGACGGCCGGCGAACTCGGGTTCATGATCGGCGCGCAGAGTTCGGACATCGTGCTGGTGTTCACCACCAAGAGCGGCATCGAGGGCATCACCGGCGGCAAGATGACCCTGGGCGCCAACGCCTCCGTGGCCGCGGGGCCCGTGGGCCGCTCGGGCTCGGCCGGCACGGACCTGAATTTCGATTCGGAAATCTATTCCTACGCCCGCTCACGCGGGCTGTTCGCCGGCGCCGCGCTCAACGGCACGGTGCTCTCCATCGACAAGAAGGCCAATGCCGCCTTCTACAAGAAGCCGGGCGTCACCGCCTCGGAAATTTTCTCCGGTCAGTCGCCCGCACCGTCCGAGGCGGGCCAGCGGTTCCTGGACCGGCTCGCGCAGGTCACACGCACTCACGTGCGCGCCTCGCCTGCTCCGCAAGCCGAGCTGCCGACCGGTGGCGCGGCGGCTACGGGTGGCGTGGCGCCTGCCGTTCCCGCCGCGCCCGCACCGCCTCCCGCACCTGCGCAGACCTTCCCCATGGAAGATGCCAAGGCGGGGCAGGAGCCGCCGAAGTAACGAGCCAGGGTTCGACACCGGATGCGCTGGCGCACGGCCGCTTACGCATCGATGTTCATTGCGGCAGCGCTGGCCACAGCTGCCTGGTTCGCTCCCTATCTGTACAGCGAGGTGGGATTTCGTCGTGACGGCCCGCCGGTGCAGTTGAATCGGCCTGCACTAATACGCGGCCGGTGGTTCGACGATTACTTCGTTGTGGAAGATATCGACGACTCGACCGTCGCCATCGGCGAGCCGCGTTATTACCAGGGCAACTACAGCTACCTGGTCCTGGGCAGGCAACGAGCTCTGCTGTTCGATGCCGGCACCGGGAGCCGCGACATCGTGCCAGTGGTGCGCTCGTTGACCCATCTGCCAGTGACGGTGGTCCCTTCGCACCTGCATTTCGACCACGTCGGCGCGCTCGGCCGCTTCGAACGCACAGCGCTGCCCGACGCACCGGAATTGCGGGCGCGCGCCGCCGATGGATTGCTCGAATTGCAACGCTACGAATTCCTGGGATTCGGCGACGCACTGAAGGAGCCTCGTTTCGCTGTGAACGAGTGGTGGCGGGATGGGTCTCGAATCGATCTGGGCTCCCGGCGTCTGTTCGTACTATCCACGCCCGGCCATACACCGACGTC
>JAFEGC010000395.1 GCA_018240265.1 Pseudomonadota bacterium
CCGATGTCGAGATTGATGCGGTAGCGAGCCGACATTGCCAGTCCCTGAGCAAAGCTTTCCGGGGTGGCGAACTGGTTCGGATCGGTCAGGTTGGAATGCCCATGCAGGGCCAGCACGGCCTGATGCTTTGCCACGAACGGTACCGTGCGCTTTGCCATGGTGAGTGTGGTTGAGGCAGTCATGAGGTTGGTACCAAGCGCATCGGCCAGTTCGAAACCACGATCAACCTCGGCGTCGGTGCAATCGTCCTTGAGCAAGTAGTTGAAGGCGAACACCCGAATCCCTGCGCGCTTGAACTTCTCGGCCGCAAGGCGAACCTGCTCAAGTGCCGGTCCAAGACGCCACCGCCTAATCGCCTCGCGATTGGCTACTTGTTCTGCACTAGGCACTGCGGCTTTGGGCGGTGGCCTGCCGAACAGGGAAGCCTCGGTGGGGTTTCCCGCCACGACCCTCCAGGACGCGTTGGCCGACAATTCCGGCGGCTGCAAAGTCGGCTCGAAGACTTCGCATTCCGTGAGACCCAGTTCCAGCATCGCAGCGATCATCTTCTCGACCATGTCGCCAGGCGTGCCTAGCATGTCGCGAAAGCTGTAGGTCTGCACGCCGAGTCGTACACCACCGTCTGCGGGCGGGGTCGCTCCAAGGCGGTCTGTTCCAAGCAATAGGGGTAACCCGACCGCGGCGCCAAGCTGGATGAAACCGCGCCGCGAGAGGTTGATGTCTGCAGTACTCATCGGATCTCCTGCTACCAGTTGTAGCTGACACGCACGCCGAAGGTGCGCGGCGGTTGATACTGATATCGGTAGGCCCTGTAGGTCTGCACCGATGGATCCTGGGAGCTCGAAAGGATGCGCTTATCCTCGATGTTGTTGATGAACGCCTTGATGTTCCAGGACTTGTTGGGTGAAGCATAGGTCACGTACGCATCCGAGCGTGTATAGGCGCTCTGTCTGTCGGCTGCGAAGTTGTAGAAAGTGAAGTAGGAGCCGCTCTCGTAGTGAGTTTGGGCCCGGACCGTGATGTCGCCACCCAGCAACGGCCAGGTGTGCTCATAGCCCAGATTCAGGGAGAACTGAGGTGCCTGCGGCGGCCTGTTTCCGGCCAGCTGCCAGTTGCAGGGTGTCGCGGCGGCGCCTACGGGAGTGCAGTTGCCTTCGGCATAGGCGATGCCGGCCAGTTGGCCCCTGACCGAGACGCGGAAGTCCTGGAACTTCGCGTCCAGATACGCTACATACAGGTCGAGCCGGTCGGCATCCGTGGGCATCGCGACCACATCGAATTCGACACCCTTGATGCGGGTCTTGCCGGCATTCACGATGTTGGTTCCAATGGCTCCGGCGGCGGTGGTCACGGCCTGTGACACCTGCTGATCTTTGTAATCGTACCAGAAGGCGTCCGCGTTCAGCTGCAGCCGGTTTCCCAACAGACGGTTCTTCGTGCCCAGCTCGAAGCCGCTGATCGTTTCGGGTCCGTATTGTCCCAGATCGGTGAACCCGCCCGCCTTATACCCGGTATCAAATTTCAGGTAGTTGAGGTTGTGCGGAGTGCGCTGCCAGTCAATTGCCGCATGGTAGGTCGTCTTGTCAGAGGTGGTGCGCTGATCTATCGGTGTGGTCACGAAGTTACAGGTCACCTGCGTACACCCGGTTGCGAGGTAGTTGGCGATGTTCGTGACGGTGTTGAAGCCGACCCGCTGCTTGTCATCGCTTGACTTGCGGGCGCCGGCTTCCACTTTCAAGCCGTCAAGGATCTCGTAGGAGGCCTGTCCGAATACCGCGTGTGTCTTGGCAACGATGTCTGGATATTCGTAGTCCTGCAGATTGATGAAGGGACCGGTCAAAGTCGTGGCGCCTGGGTAATCCTGGAAGCGTGTTTTCAGATTGTTCGCTTCGCGGAAGAAATACCCGCCTAGCTGCCAGACCAAGGGTCCGTGACCGTTGGAGGACAGACGCAGTTCATGGCTCCAGGTTTCGGGAGTTTCAATCTGGTTGAAGGAGAAGTTCTGCTGTGCGGTTCCGTATTGGCCGCCGAGGGTCGCCAAGCGATCGAAGTTCTCTCGGCGATAGCCACCGAGATACGTCAGCAACATCGGCCCAAAATCGTAGGTCGTGGTTGCACGAAAGCTGCGCGTCGTGGTGACGTAGTACCCCCCAAAGGGCACGGGGAAGCTTTTGCCGTCTCCCGGAATCGCCGGCTGGTCGAGATCCACGATGCCAGGTGCCGTGTAGATCTGCGCAACCGGCTGCACTACCGGGCCAATTTCCCGTTCCTCGACCCATTCGCCGGTCAACAGCATCGACCAGTGCTCGGTGGGATCCAAGGCTACGCGCAGTCGTCCCGCCTTGGAGTGCTCGTCATCTCCGTCCCGTCCAGGGTCGTTGTCCCGGTAGCCATGATGACTGCGGGTCTGAATGGCGGCGCGTACCTTCAACCAGTCGTTCACCGGGATATTGATCATCCCCTGCGTATTGAATGCAGAGTAGTTACCGGTTTCGACCGAAGCCGAGGCCGCGAACTTGTCAACCGGCCTGGCCGTGATGATGTTGATCGCGCCGCCGGTCGCGTTGC
>JAFEGC010000396.1 GCA_018240265.1 Pseudomonadota bacterium
CGCCCACGTCAAGGTGCTGCCGGTGGTGCGCTTCGGACGCAAGACACCGCATCCGCTGCCGGCGCTGATGGTGTTCGAAGGGCCGGTGAGCGGCGCCGGCGAGGTGGCCGATTGGGGGCGCGCGACGGAATTGGCGCGTCAGACCCAGTTGATCCTGGCCGGCGGGTTGTCGGCGGACAACGTGGAGCTTGCCATCAGCACCGTGCGGCCCTTCGGCGTGGATGTCAGCACCGGTGTCGAGGAGGCGCCGGGCGTGAAGTCACCACAGAAAATCGCTGAATTCGTGGAGCGGGTGCGCGCGGTCGCGGCCCGCCTGGAGCATGAGAAATGAATACCCAAGTGAAGCAGACCCTGCCGGATTTTCGTTCCTATCCCGATGCGCGCGGGCGCTTCGGCCCCTTCGGCGGACGTTACGTGCCGGAGACGCTGGTGGCGGCGGTGGATCGGCTGGAAGCCGGCGTGCGCCGCTTCCTGCCGGACCCGCAATTCCAGGCGGAACTGGCGCATGAGCTGAACACCTGGGTGGGACGGCCCACGCCGCTGACGCGCGCCGATGCGCTGAGCCGGCGCTGGGGCGCGCAGGTGTGGCTGAAGCGCGAGGATCTGGCGCACACCGGCGCGCACAAGATCAACAACGCGCTGGGGCAGGCGCTGCTGGCCAAGCGCCTGGGTGCCAAGCGCGTCATCGCCGAGACCGGCGCCGGGCAGCATGGCGTAGCCAGCGCGGCGGCGGCCGCGCGGCTCGGCTTGCCCTGTGTGGTGTACATGGGTGAGGTGGATGTCGAGCGCCAGGCGCCGAACGTCGGCCGCATGCGGCTGATGGGCGCGGAAGTGGTGTCGGTGACCGGCGGCGATCGCACGCTGCGCGCGGCCATCGATGAGGCCATGCGCGACTGGGTGGCCGATCCGCAAGGCACTTTCTATATCCTGGGCTCGGCGGTGGGCCCGCATCCTTATCCGTACCTGGTGCGCGAACTGCAATCGGTCATCGGCCGCGAAGCGCGCGAGCAGTTCATGAAAGGCGCGGGCGGTCTGCCCGATGTGGCGGTGGCCTGCGTGGGCGGTGGCTCCAACGCTATCGGCCTGTTCTATCCCTTCGTGCAGGACGCCGGCGTGAAACTGCTCGGCATCGAGGCCGGTGGCCGCGGGCCGGGTCTGGGCGAGAATGCCGCCTCGCTCACCTTCGGGCGGCCGGGCGTGCTGCATGGTACGTATTCCATGTTGCTGCAGGATCGCTTCGGACAGGTGCAGGAGACGCACTCGGTGTCGGCGGGCCTGGATTATTCGGGCGTCGGACCCGAGCATGCCTTCTACCAGAGCACGGGGCGCGCCGTGTACGAATCCGCGCTGGACGAGGAGGCGTTGGATGCGCTGATGGAATGCGCACGCTACGAAGGCATCTTGGGCGCCATCGAGACCGCGCATGCGCTGGCCGGCGCGCGCCGTTACGCCCAGGCGCATCCGGGCGCGCGCATGCTCATCGGCTTCTCCGGCCGTGGCGACAAGGACATGCCCATTTTGCAGCGTACCGTGCTGAAGGAAGGCGAGTGATGCGCGCCGCCGACACCATTGCCGCGGCCATTGCCGCGGCACGCAAGGCGGGACGGCCTGCCCTGGTCGGGTTTCTCACCGCGGGCTTCCCAGCGCGTGAGCGCTTCCGCGAGGACATGGCCTCGGTGGCGCAGTGCTGCGACGTGGTGGAAATCGGCGTGCCGTTCTCCGATCCCATGGCCGACGGCACCACCATCCAGCGCGCCAGCGCTGCGGCGCTGGCGGGCGGGGTCACGCTGCCCTGGATCCTGGATGAACTGCGCGCGCTGAGCCCGCGGCCGCAGGCTCCCCTGTTGCTGATGAGTTACTTGAATCCGCTGCTCGCCTTCGGTCTCGACCGTTTGCCCACCGCGGCACGCGAGGCGGGCGTGGCTGGCTTCATCGTGCCGGACCTGCCTTTCGAGGAAGCCGCCGACGTGAAATCGGCGCTGGACGAGGCGGGCCTGGCGCTGGTGCAGATGGTCACGCCGGTGACACCGCCCGAGCGGCTCGCGCGCCTGTGCGCCGGCGCTTCGGGGTTCATCTACGCCGTGACCATGACCGGCACCACCGGCAAGTCCGTGGAAGTGCCGGCCGATGCGCTCGACTACATGCAGCGCGTGAAGCGCGTGGCCCCCGTGCCGGTGTGCGCCGGCTTCGGCATCCGCTCGCGCGAACAGGTGCAACGCTTAGGGGAGCACGTCGATGGCGTGATCGTCGGCTCCGCGCTGGTGGAGCTGCTGGAGAAGGGCGAGGACCCGCGGGGGTTTTTGCGGGGGCTGGTGGAGTGATTTGACACCCTGCGGCGATGCTGCGCTGTGATATTGCCTCACCTTGACATTAACGTTTAGAACGTTAACATAGTTAACGTCATGGACGTTAATAATCGCAACCTACTGTTTTCAAAGGGTGAAATCGAGCGCGACGATCTGTGGCCGAAGATCACGGAGTACCGCGACCAGCCGTGCACGTTTCGTTTCAATTTCGGACTCGACGAGCTCCCGACGCAAGCCGGAATCATCCTGAT
>JAFEGC010000397.1 GCA_018240265.1 Pseudomonadota bacterium
CGGACCCCATTCGGTGGGAACCAGCTTGATCAGTGAACCCGAGTAGCTGGATGCCGGTTCGAATTGCTGACCCGACCAAAAATAAATCGTGCGGTCCTTGCAGCGCGCCGGGTAGGGGAAGGAGTTGTCGTTCCAACTCCATCTGTCTGGCTGTAATTGCACCATTACTGTCGATCGTCCCAGGTCCAGTGAGCAATCGATGCAGGACTTGCCGGCATCGCGTGCGCCGATCAAGGCTCGCGCAATGGGCAGCGTGAGCAGCGGCAGGTTTGCCGATCCTGACGGCGTTGGGTAATTTGGCATGCCGGTATCGTAGCCCTGACTGCTCGCCCATTCACGCTTGACCAGCAAACCCGCATCGCGCGTGCGATGGAAAGTGTAAATGCCGCAGACTCCGAAAAAAAAGATGCCGGGCCGTACGGGTGTGGAATTGGAGGGTCATCCCCCTCATCAGGGTAGAATCATGCGCTCCGGCGCGCGCTGCCGCGATCCTCGTCCGAACACAAAGTAGAGAATTCCGGGCACCACCAGCCCCACGATCCAGGAATAATCTACCCCACCCAGGCGATCCACCAGCGGCCCGGTGTAGAACGAGGTGGCGAGAAACGGTAGCTGCACGAGAATGCCGATGGCATAGATTGCGATGCCGATGGTCGGAGCAATATCGTGCTCGAACCGCTGGATCCGATGGCGCGCCTGGCAGCAGTGCCGCCGCCGCCGGTGCAGCCCAACCTGCTTCGAGATCGAACCTGAGAGGGCTTTGAGCTCCCTACCGCGGCGCCACATGGAGTACGATCAACGTATACAACAAGAGCTGCATCGGAGAATGCTTATGCCAACCCGTCCATCCAAGACCACCGCCGTCACCCTCCTGGTCGCCACCCGCAAGGGCGCCTGGTTCTTCCACGGCGATGCGGCGCGGCGCCAGTGGCGCGCCATCGGACCGCATTTTCTGGGCAGCACCATTCATCACCTGGTCATGGATCCGCGCGATGGCAAGACCGCGATTGCCGCCGCGAGCACGGGCCATCTCGGCTCGACGATTTTTCGCTCGGCTGATCGGGGCAAGACCTGGAAGGAATCGAGTGCGCCGCCCGCGTTTCCCAGACTTGCGGCCGGTGAACTCGATGCCAGCGGTCTGCCCGCGCGCACCGTCAAACACACCTTCTGGCTGACACCGGGACATGTCAGCCAACCCGGCGTGTGGTTCGCGGGCACTTCACCGCAAGCGATCTTCCGCAGTGATGACGCGGGTGACACCTGGCAACTGCTGCCGGGACTGCATGAAAGCCCGCAATATCGCGACTACATGGGCGATGAACAGGGCGGTACGCCGGACGGCCCGAAGATGCATTCCATTCTGATCGATCCGCGCGATGCCAAACATATGTATATGGCGATGTCCAGCGGCGGCGTACATGAGTCGCGCAATGGCGGACGGAGCTGGTCGGTGCTGATCGATGGCATGGCGGTGGTCGAGGGCTTCGATGCGACGAAGGCAAGCTTCCACGATCCTCATTGCGTGCGGCTATGCCCCAGCAATCCGGACCGGCTGTACCAGCAGAATCATTGCGGCATCTATCGGCTCGATCGGCCGGCAAAGAAGTGGGTGCGTATTGGCGACAACATGCCGAAGACCGTCGGCGATGTGGGCTTCCCCATGGTCGTGCATCCGCGCAACGCCGACATCGCGTGGGTGATGCCGATGAACGGCACCATGGTCTGGCCGCGTACCGCGCCACAGGGCAAGCCGGCCGTATATGTCACGCGCAATGGCGGCGCGAAATGGCTGCGGCAGGATGCCGGCATGCCGCGCTCGCAAGCCTGGTGGACTGTGAAGCGGCAGGCGATGACCAACGATACTCAGTCCTCGGTCGGCCTGTACTTCGGCACCACCAGTGGTGAGCTGTGGTCAAGCCGCGATGAAGGCAAGAAATGGACCAACATCGCGCGTCATCTGCCGGAAATCTATGCCGTGGAAGTTGCGGAACGCTAGTGCGATGAAGGTCTTCGTCCCAAGTCCGCTACTGTCGTATACCAGTCGGCGCGAGGTCGAGGCGTGCGGCGCAACGCTTGGTGCCGTATTGCTGGATCTGGACCGGCAGTACAGCGGGATTCGTTTCCGCATGATCGATGAACAGGATCAGATTCGTCCGCATATGCGCATCTTCGTCAATGGCGCGCAAATCCGCGATCTGCGGCGATCGCTGTTGGCGGAGGACACCATCCACATCGTGCAGGCGCTGAGCGGTGGGTGAAGGCAGCGAACGGCCGGGCGGCGAAATCGACCCTGCGCAGCTAGCGGCGCTGCTCGCTGGAAAACCGCTGATCATCGACGTACGTGGAATCGACGAACTGTCGATCGGCATGCTCGAGGGTGCGCACGTCGTTCGTCCGGACTCCATCGTACCGAGCGTTTCGGCGCTGGCTGCCGCATCCGCAATGCCGATTTTCGTGTATTGCGCAACCGGCAAGCGTTCACAAACAGCAGCGGCGGCACTACGCAGTCGCGGATTTGCGGCGCACTCACTTGCCGGCGGATTCAACGCCTGGAA
>JAFEGC010000398.1 GCA_018240265.1 Pseudomonadota bacterium
GAGTGAGTTTAACGTTTCAGGGTTGAACTTTACGTCCCTGCTCCAGCATCTCGGCGATCAACCGGGCCGGATCGGGTGTCGACATCAGCGCCGATCCGATCAATGCCAGCCGGTATCCGAGATGCGCCATCTGTGCGGCATCGGCGGCCCGTTGCACGCCGCTCTCCGCCACGCCTGGGCGATCAGGCGGCAAAAGCGCCGCCAGTTCCGCGAAGCGTTGCGGCACCACTTGCAGCGTCTGCAGATCGCGGCAGTTGATGCCCACCAGCACCTGCTCATGCACGGTGGCGCGCGCGCTCAGCAGGCGCTGCGCCAGTCCCAGATCGGCGGCATCGAAGGCTTCCAACAGCACGAACAGCCCGGTCGCGGCGGCGACGTCCAGCAATTCCACGATGCGCGCGGCGTCCAGCATACGCAGGATCACCAGCACGCCGCCCGCGCCGCAGGCGCGCGCCTCCCACACCTGGTAGGGATCGACCAGGAAATCCTTGCGCATGGCCGGCACGCCCAGCGGCGCGAGCGCCTGCGCCGCCGCGTCCAGGTGTTCCAGCGAGCCGTCGAAACGGTCGGGTTCGGTGAGCACCGATACCGCCGCCGCGCCGCCGCGCGCGTAGCCTCGCACCCGGCCCAGCCAGTCGTCGTCGGCGCTGCCCAGCGCGCCGGCGGCCGGCGAACGGAGCTTGAGCTCGGCGATGATATCGAACCCCTGCGGCGAGAGCTTCAGCGGCGGCGCCGGCGCGCGTTCGCGGGCACGCCGCATCAGCGCCGGCAGCGGCTCGCGCCGGCGCGCCTGCTGCGCGCGCCGTTCGCTGGAAGCCGCCATGTCGGTGAGAAAGCGGTTCATGCCGTCTTTCGCCAAGGTTGGGATTGGAGCCGTCGTAGCCAACGCGCCGCGGCGCCGGAGACCACCGCCTCCCGCGCCTGCTCGATGCCGGCGCCAACGCTGGCGGCACGCCCGCCGATGTGCAGCGCCAGGCCCGCCTGCAAGGCGAGCGCATCCAGGTGCACGCCGGTATCGTGGCCCTCGAACACCGCCAGCAGGGCCGCGAGATTGGCGGCGGCATCGCCGCCGGCGAGCGCGGACGGCTCGGCCCGTGCGATGCCCAAATCCGCGGGATCGAGCACCATGTCGTTCACCCGCCCGGGCGTGACGTCGAACACCTTGAACGGGCCGATGGGCGTGGCTTCGTCCCAGCCCTGTGCGCCATGCAGCACCCAGGCGCGCTCCACCGCCATGCCGGCCAGCGCCTCGGCCATCAACCGCGCCGCCGGCTCACTGAAGGCGCCGATCAGGTAGTAGCGCGGCGCGCCGGGATTGGCCAGCGGTCCCAGCAGGTTGAACACCGTGCGGATGCCCAGGGCGGCACGCACCGGCGCCAGCGATTTCATCGAGGCGTGGTAATAAGGCGCGAACAAGAAAGTAAAGCCGGTGCTGTCCAGACATTGCCGAGCCAGGGATTCGTCCATGGGCATGGGCACGCCCAGCTGCTCGATCAAATCCGCGCTGCCGCTGCGGCTGGAAATGGACCGGTTGCCATGCTTGATCACCGGCAGGCCGCAGGCCGCGGTGAGCAATGCCGCGCCGGTGGACAGGTTGAGGCTTCCCGAGGCATCACCGCCGGTGCCCACGATGTCGATGGCGGGCAGACCCGCTTCGAAGTCCGGTCGACGGCCGAGTTCGCGCATGGCCTGCGCAAAGCCGCGAACCTCGTCCGCCACCACGCCCTTGGCGCGCAGCCCGGCGAGAAAGGCGCCTGCCAGCGGTGGCGGCACGTCCGGCGAAGTCAGCGCCCGCAGCAATTCGCCCGCCTGCGCTTCGCTCAAATCGCGGCCATCGAGGATCTGTTCGAGCATGCGGCGCAGGCTGTCGATCATGGCTGCGTCATGTTCAGGAAATTGTTCATGAGCGCAGGCCCTTCAGGCGTGAGCACGCTCTCGGGATGGAACTGCACGCCCTCGACGGTCAGCTGGCGGTGCCTCACGCCCATGATCTCCCCTTCCGCGGTGCGCGCGCTCACTTCGAGCACTTCCGGAAGCGATGCGGGTTCCGCGATCAGCGAATGATAGCGTCCGGCCTGCATGGGCGAGGCCATCCCCTCGAACACGCCGCGCCCATCGTGCAGCACCGGCGAGACCTTGCCATGCATCAGACGCCCCGCTCGCACCACCTGCCCGCCGAACACCTCCATCAGCGACTGATGACCCAGACACACGCCCAGCACCGGCACCTTGCCGGCGAAGGCGCGGATCATGTCCATCGACACGCCCGCCTGCCGCGGCGTGCCTGGTCCCGGCGAGATCACCACATGCGTGGGCTGGCGCGCCAGCGCCTGCGCCGGGGTGATGGCATCGTTGCGGAACACCTCGACCTCCGCGCCCAGCATCAGGAAAGCCTGCACCAGGTTGTAGGTGAAGGAGTCGTAATTGTCGATCAACAGGAGTCGCGCCGTCATAGCCCTTCCGCCGCCATCTTCAGCGCTCGGCGCAGCACCGCGCTTTTCGCCATGACTTCCTCGAATTCAGGCTTAGGCACCGAGTCCGCCACGATGCCG
>JAFEGC010000399.1 GCA_018240265.1 Pseudomonadota bacterium
AACTTTAGACATTAAGTCCAAACATGGGCCTCGGAATCGAAGTTTTTCGAGGCCGCCCGTACCACGCAGAAGCGGTGCCCGGTGGGGGCTTGCATGACCACCCAGGTATGCACCTTGGCCACTCGCGTCGCGCCGAGTTTCTCCAACCGGGTCACTTCGGCCTCGATGTCGTCGGTCTCGATGTCGAGGTGCACGCGGCTGGGGTGATCCACGGTCTGCACTTCCATGTGCAGATCGATGTGCGGATCAACCAGGCGCTGGTAACGGTCCGCTTCATCGCTCGGCAGCTCCCGCGCCTGCATGCCGAGCGCGGCACCCCAGAATCGGCCACAGGCCTGCAGGTCGTCGGATTGGCAGTCGATGATGAAGCCGGCCAGTCTGCTCTTGTGCATGGTGTATTCCTTTCGGCATGCTTGCCGCATGAAGTATCTGCATACGATGGTACGGGTGACGGACGTCGAACAATCGCTGAAATTCTATCGCGACGCGCTGGGCCTTACGGAAGTGAAGCGCTACCAGAGCGACAAGGGCCGTTTCACGCTGATTTATCTGGCCGCGCCCGGCGACCACGAAGCCCAGGTCGAGCTGACCTACAACTGGGACCCGGAAACCTACACCGGCGGCCGCAACTTCGGACATCTCGCCTACCAGGTCGAGGACATCTACGCCACCTGCCGGCGGCTCGCCGATCACGGCGTCATCATCAACCGCCCGCCACGCGATGGCCACATGGCCTTCGTGCGCTCGCCCGACGGCATTTCCATCGAACTGCTGCAGAAGGACAAGCCGCTGGCGCCGCGGGAGCCGTGGGCTTCCATGCCCAATGTCGGGCAATGGTGAATCAGCGTGGCGACGTGTGTAGTACTCCCTGCATCACCGGCACCGCGTGCCCCGCAATGTGGACGGCGGTAACGATGCCCGCTCGCTTCTCCGTCCGGCCGAGGATGAGGCTCGGTCGTCCCATATCGACGCCTTGTTCGACACGCCACGTGAGATCGGCATCAGGCTCCGGTCCGAGTTGCGCCAGCAAGGCGATCGTTGCACCGGTCGCGCTGCCGGTGGCGGGATCCTCGATCGTGGCATCGAGAGGAGCGAACATGCGCGCATGTAGGTGGCCAACGTCGGAGCCGCGAACGTAGACAAACACACCGTCCGTACAGACGGCCGGCAAAACTCGTTCATGAACCATGGCGTTCGGCTTGGCGCGCCGCAAGGCGTCCCGAGACGTGACCTCGACGGCCAAAAACGGCAGACCCACGGAAATGACCTGCGGCGGATGGGTGGAAGTAGAGACCTCCTGAACGGAAAGGCTCACACAAGCCGCCGCATCCTCCACCGATACGGCCGAGCGGATCGACAACCGTTCCGGTGCAGTGAGTTCGGCACCAACAACTATGCCGCCTTCACGTAGAAGTCGGATCGGTACGAGCCCGGCGGCTTCCTCGAATATGAATCGGTCAGGGGGCGAGTTCCCTTGCGCCTCCAACGCTTGCGCCAAGGCTACGGCAGTACCGATGTTGGGATGCCCCGCGAAAGGCACTTCTGCTCGCGCGGTAAAGATTCGAACGCGTGCCATGTGATCCGGCTCGCGAGGCGGCAGTACGAAGGTCGTTTCGGAATAATTGAACTCTGCGGCGATCGCCTGCATCTGCGCCGCCGTGAGCCCCTGTGCCTCCAAGACAACCGCAAGTGGATTGCCGCCAAAGAGTTGCTCGGTGAACACATCAACGGTGACGTAGCGCCGATCACCTGTGTTCAGCCCAAGAGAATGCATCACAAGCACCTCCGGTGCCGATCTGGACTCTCCACGCCCGTCTTGCGCGCCACACACCGGCGATGCCACCAACGCCCGCACGCAGACGCGCTGGCCTTGCGAATTCAGAACATCTCGGACGCCCCCGGCGCCTTCACCTCGGTCTTGCCGCGCGAGGCGATGAAATCGCCGGTGATCATCTCATCGTATGCGTGGCCCGGACGGACCATGGGGTATACGCCGGCATCGGGGTCGATGATGACCTCCAGGAACGCGGGGCCTTCGAAGCGGATGAATTCCTCCACCACGCGCGGCACGTCGGCCTTCTTGTCCAGGCGCACGGCGTAGGGGAAACCGTCGGCCAGCGCGGCCTTGATGAAGTCCTTCTTGTGCAGGCTCTTGTCGCTGGCGCTGAAGCGGCCTTTGAAGAACAGCTTCTGCCATTGCTTGACCATGCCGTCGCCGAAGTTGTTCAGCACCACCACCTTCAGCGGCAGGTTGTAGGTGGTCACGGTTTCAAGTTCGCCCAAGTTCATGCGGATGCTGGCGTCGCCGTCGATGTCCACGACCAGGCGGCCGGCCTGCGCGAACTGCGCGCCGATGGCCGCCGGCAGGCCGAAACCCATGGTGCCCATGCTGCCGGAGGTGAGCCACAGACGCGGGTTGCGGAAATCGAAGTACTGCGCCGACCACATCTGGTGCTGGCCGACGCCGGTGCAGATCACCGCTTCGCCGCGGGTGATGCGGTTGATCTCCTCGATCACGTAGTACGGCTGGATCAGCGCGCTGTCGCG
>JAFEGC010000039.1 GCA_018240265.1 Pseudomonadota bacterium
GCCGCGGCCCGCGAGGCCGCATCGCAGCCTAGCAATACGGTAACCCGCCGCGAAGCGGCACCTCCCGCGGCGCCTGCAAGCGCAGGCGCGGGTTCGATGCGAGCCCGCGACAAATCTCTGGCCTCGTCCGACTACGCATCAGCTGCCCCTAGCCTCGGCACCGGCCATGGCGCGCGCGAATACTCGCACGTGGACAGCACGCGCTTCGACAAACTCAGTGACACGCCCGACGAAATCATCCGCATCCGCTATGACAGCTACGACAATCTCGTGGCCATGGGTGTGATCCCGCGGCGCTGGCATGCGCCGCCGGCGCCCGAGCCGTTCCCGGATACACCGTTCCGGCAATATGTTCCTGATCCGCCCGCCGGTGATTGATAATAGGCGGCAATGGATCAGGGGGCGGGGACTGATGAGGATCTGATGATGCGCTTCGGACGCGGCGAGGCTGCCGCGTTCGAGGCGCTGTACCAGCGGCATGAGTCACGGCTGTTCCGCTACCTGTTCCGCCAGCTGCGCGACCAGGCCGCCGCCGATGACGTGATGCAGGAGGTGTGGTTCGCGGTGGCGCGTACCGCGCAGCGCTACGAGCCCAGCGCAAAATTCACCACCTGGCTGTACACGCTGGCGCGCAACCGCATGATCGACGTGCTGCGCAAGCGCCGGCCGCAGCAAAGCCTGGAGCAGACCGAGACCGAAGACGAGGAGCCGCTGCGAGAGCGCTTGCCGGGCGATGCGCGGCAGGAACCGCACCGCCAGGCGCAGTCGCGCGAAGAAGGCGCGGCGCTGCTGGATGCGGTGGCGCGGCTTCCTGCCGATCAGCGCGATGCCTTCTTGATGCAGGCGGAGGGCGAGATGAGCCTGGAACAGATCGCGCAGGCCTCGGGTACGAATTTCGAAACCGTGAAGAGCCGCCTGCGCTACGCGCGGGCCAAACTCAAACAACTGCTGTGGGAGTACGCATGACCGGCGAGCGCGACGAAGAACTGTTGCGACGCTACCGCGAAGCCAGCGATGCGCAGGGAGCGGCGCCGAGCGAGCGCGTGCGCACGGCCATTCTCGGCGAAGGCCGAGCGGCGGCGGAACGTTACGCCGTGCAAACGCAGGCTTCAGCCGCGGAGCTCGATACCGTGGCGCTGCGTTCGCACCAACCGCCACGCCGGCGCTGGATGTACACGCTGATCGGCACCGCCAGCGCAGCGGTGCTCGTCGGCATCCTGGTGCTGCCGCGATTCTTGTCGGAAGACACGCGGGAAAAGGCGGTTGTGCGGGCGGCACCGCGCATCACAGCGAAACAAGAGGTGGCGCAAGACAGTGCGGGGGTGGGAGGTACGGCGGCCAGCGCGCCGCTCTCCGAGTCGGCACTCGCCACTGCCGCGGCACCCGCTCCGGGTCCAGCACCCCTCCCTGCGTCGGCGAAAAAAGCTGAAACGGCCGCGTCCGAAGCACAGGCCAGCGATACCCAAGCAGGAGCGCTGAACGAACGCGCGCAAGGGCACGTCGACAAGGAACGCAACGAAGCCGAGGCGCGGCGCACGTCCTCACCCGCGCCGCTGTTCGCCGCCGTGCGCGCCGGCGACGTGACGCAGCTCCGGCAGGCGCTGCAGGCGGACACCGCGGTGGACTCACGCGACGCGCAAGGTCGCACTCCCCTGCTGCTGGCCACCGAACTGGGCCGCGATGCGATGGTGAAGGAACTGCTGGATCACGGCGCCGATCCCGAAGCTGCCGACGCCGCCGGCCGCACACCGCTGCAACTGGCGCGGCAGCTGCAACGCGCCGACCTCATCGAGCTACTTGAACGGGCCGGCGCGCGACGCTGAGCCCAGCGGCTCGCAACAACGCTGCACGCCGGCATCGTCCGCCGCGTGCCGTGCACAGGCGACGCCGATGCGATCTGCACGCCAATCCGCCCATTCTGCATCGCCACCATCGAACAGATCGGTGATTTCCTTGCCGGCACCGGCCAGGTACGCCTCGCTCACGCTGCAGTGGCGGGCGATCAGCCCCGAAGCCAGGCAGTGAGCTTGCTTGTCGGGCAGCCCCGGCGGCAGCTGATCGCGCATGGCACGCATGCAGCCCAGCGAGGAAACGGCCGGCCGGGGAGCCACCGATACGCAGCCGCACAGGCCCGCCAGCACCAGGCCGGCGATGATCGCGGGCCCGCGCGGCATGTCAGTGCAGGCTGCGCAGCCGCGCCGCCTCGAACTCATCGCCCGGCAACCAGGACACGCTGGAACGAGCCGCCAGCGCCTGCCAGCCCAGCGCGAAGCCGAAACGCGCCAGCATCGCGTTGGCGGTGAAATCCATCTGCGGCCGATATTCATCGCTCAGCCGATGATAGTGCTCCTGAGTGTAACGCTCGTGCAGCTGTTTGCCCCATTCCAACGGATGCCCCTGGTATTTCGCCGCCTCGCCCACCGAGAATGCCGGCACGCCGACCCGCGCCAGGCTGAAATGATCGGAGCGGTAATAATGTCCCGCGCCCGGCTCGGCATCGGGCAGGATCTCGAAGCCGAAGGCACGCGCCGTCTTCTGCACCGTCGGATAGAACGAGGTGCGCTCCGCGCCGGTCACGTTCACCGATGCGGGAACGCCCTCGGGCAAGACGGCATCGTAGTTGAGATCGAGCGTGATGTCGCGTCCCGGGATGGGCAGGTGCTTGCCCAGGTAATTGGAGCCGAGCAGGCCTTTTTCCTCGGCGGTCACCGCCGCGAACAACACCGGATGCGGCGGCTTTACGCTCGAGGCCGTGAAGGCGCGTGCCAGTTCCAGCAGCATGCCGCAGCCGGTGGCGTTGTCCACCGCGCCGTTGAAAATCCGGTCACCCTTGGCGTTGGGATCGATGCCCAGGTGATCGTAATGCGCGCTGTACACCACGGCCTGCGTCGGGCTGCCGGTGACGGCACCCGGCAACATCGCCAACACGTTGGGAGATTCGAAGTTGCGCAGGGCGCTATGCGTATGCGCCTTGAAACGCAGCGGCAGCTCGCGTGCCTTGAAGCCGCGCTGCCCGGCGGCGGCAATCACCTGATCGAGATCAACGCCGGAACTGGCGAACAGCTTGCGCGCGACGTCGAGCTGGATCCAGTCGGCCGCCCGAAGCTTCGGATCGCGGTCATCGCGCAGGTACACCTGTTCGTTGCTCCAGGAATTGCGCACCACGTCCCAGCCATAGCTGGCAAGATCGGTGCGATGGATGATCAGCGCGCCGACGGCGCCTTGCCGCGCCGCCTGCTCGAACTTGTACACCCAGCGGCCGTAATAGGTGAGCGCCTCGCCGTTGAAATACTTCGGGTCCTTCGAGGGCGGCTCGTTGACGATGCCCAGCACCACCTTGCCCTTCACGTCCACGCCCTGGTAGTCGTTCCAGTGGAACTCGGGAGCCTCGATGCCGTAGCCCACGAACACGATGGGCGCATCGATGTCCACATCTTGCGTCTGGGTCTGGTTGCTGGTGACGTAATCATCGCCCAACTTCAGCGCCAGCGTGCCACCGGGCAGACCCTCGATACTGGCGCTGGACTGCGGCAGCGTCTGCACGCCGGTGAAGGCCACCTGCTGGAAATAACTGCCATGATCGCCGGCGGGTGCGAGGCCCATCTGCTCGAACTGCGTGGCGATGTAATGCGCGGCGATATCGCCACCGCGCACCCCGGGACCCCGTCCTTCCAGCAGATCATCGGCAAGAAAGCGCACGTGCGCGCGAATGCGCTCGGCATCGATGCCGGCCATGGCCGCCGCGGCTGCCTTGGGCAGGCCGAGCTGGGTGGCGATGGCCGCGTTGGGACGCGGTGCGGATGCCGCGGTGTCCGCGACTGCCGGAGTGGTTGGCAGGAGTACGGCCCACGACAAGGCCAGCGAAATCAGCAACCGGTTCATGTGCAAGCTCCTATCACTTAGCCAATCTGCGAATCGTATCGACCATGCGCGTCATTTCACCAGCCGTATTGTAGTGCGATTGAGTATGCGCTTGAGTCAGACGGATTGCTGTTGGACGATCAGTGTACTTATGTTTCTGAGGCCTCTGCCAACAGCTCGAACACGATCACCGCATGCGCAGGCCCGAAGTTACGGCACCATATACGCGGCGACAGCAGCCGCTCCGGCGCCGCGGCAAGCCTCAAAATCCGTGCTACAGTGCTTCTCGATCGCGACATGGGGGATGTCGGGTGTGGATAGAAAACCGCGAGCGGTGCGCTCCCGCTGGAGTGCCGCGTGAAGCTGGGACCTTTCGACTGGGCCATCATGGCCACCTACTTCCTGTTTGTGCTGGGCATCGGCTTTGCGTTGCGCCGTTACACCAAGACCAGCAGCGAATTCTTCCAGTCGGGCCGCGCCATGCCAGCCTGGGTGGCGGGGCTCGCCTTCATCTCCGCCAATCTCGGCGCGCAGGAAGTCATGGGCATGGCCGCCTCCGGCGCCAAGTACGGCATCATGACCAGCCACTTCTACTGGGTGGGCGCCATCCCGGCGATGGTGTTTCTGGCCATTTTCATGATGCCGTTCTATTACGGTTCGCGCGCCCGCTCGGTGCCGGAATACCTGCGGCTGCGCTTCGATGAAAAAACCCGCGGCTTGAACGCCATCACCTTCGCGCTGATGACGGTGCTGTCCTCTGGGATCTCCATGTACGCCATGGGGCTGCTGCTGAACCTGCTGCTGGGATGGAGCTTCGATCTGTCGGTGTGGCTGTGCGCGCTGATCGTGCTGGTGTACATCACCATGGGCGGGCTCACCTCGGCCATCTACAACGAGGTGTTGCAATTCTTCATGATCGTGTTCGGCTTCCTGCCGCTGGTGTTGCTCGGACTGCACGACATCGGCGGCTGGTCGGGGCTCACCGAATCGCTGCAGCAGGTGGCGGTGCAGCGCGGCTATGCGCCGGGCGCGTGGTCGCAGTCCTGGGCGCAGATGGGCGATGCGGCGCGCAATCCCATGGGCGTGGAGTGGTTCAGCCTGGTGATGGGCCTGGGGTTCGTGCTCTCCTTCGGCTACTGGTGCACCGACTTTCTCACCATCCAGCGCGCCATGGCCTCGGAATCGATGTCGGCGGCGCGGCGCGCGCCGCTGATCGCCGCCTTTCCCAAGATGTGCTTTCCGTTCCTGGTGATCCTGCCCGGCATGCTGGCCATGGCTCTGCACCAGCGGCATCAGCCGGGCGGGTTCGCGCTGCCGTTGAAGGCCGACGGCTCGCTCAATTACGACATGACCGTGCCGTTGATGCTGTCGCATTATTTTCCACAAGGTCTGCTGGGGGTCGGCATCACCGCGCTGCTCGCCAGCTTCATGGCCGGCATGGCCGGCAACGTGACCGCGTTCAACACCGTGTTCACCTACGACATCTACCAGGCCTACATCCGGCGCGGCGCCGCCGATGCGCATTACCTGCGGGTGGGTCGTCTCGCTACCGTGGCAGGCGTCGGCGCCGCGGTGGCGGCCGCGTATCTGGCCACGCGCTTCAACAACATCATGGACATGCTGCAGCTGGTGTTCGCTTTCGTGAATGCGCCGCTGTTCGCCACCTTCCTGCTCGGCATGTTCTGGAAGCGCGCCACCGGCCACGGCGCGTTCTTCGGCCTGATCACCGGCACGCTGGCGGCCGCGTTGCATCACGGCCTCACCCTGCCGGCCGGTTCCACGCCGGGAATCAAAGGCGGCTGGCTGGCCCCGTGGCATACGTACCCGAGCGAGATGGCGCAGAATTTCTGGACCGCCATCTGGGCCTTCAGCGCCTGCTTCGCCGCCACGGTGCTGATCAGCCTGCTCACCCGCGCGCCCGATGAGCAGCGGCTGCATGGCCTGGTACACTCGCTCACGCCACGCGTGGCGACGGAGAATGAACCGTGGTGGCGCCGGCCGGCGGTGCTTGGCGCCATCGTGCTGGCGCTCACCGCCGTGCTGAACCTGGTATTTGGCTGAAGGTCCGCCATGCACATCGACATCCGCACTCCGCTCGGACTGATGTTCGGCATCATGGGTTTGCTGCTCATCGCATTGGGGCTCGGGGGCGAACCTGCTCTGCACCGTTTCGGTATCAACATCGATCTGTGGTGGGGCTTGGCGATGCTGAGCTTCGGCGCGCTGATGCTGTGGCTGGCACGGCGCTGAGAGTAGGCGCTCAGGCCGCGGCTGGTGGAACAAATGGGTCCGGGCCACGGCCTCTCTGCGCGGCGATGAACTACCGGTTCCACGCCGCTCCAGGCCGCGAAAACCAGCCCTGTCCTGACCGACATGTCGTGCTTGTTCTCGACACCAACGTTGTTTCCGAAACAGTGCGCGAGCGGCCGTCGCCCGCCGTCATGCAGTGGTTGGAATGCTGCGACGAGCCTTTCGCCATCACTACCATCACCATCGGCGAGTTGCTGACGGGTGTACTCTTGCTGCCTCAAGGCAAGCGCCGCGATGGATTGATGGCGGCTATCGAGCAGGTGCTGTTGCGCTGGGCGGTGAGCCTACCCTACGATGAAGCGGCGGCCCGCATCTACGCGGCGATGCAGGAGCGGGCGCAGGCGCAGGGGCGCGGCCTGAGCGTGGAAGATGGCATGATCGCCGCCATCTGCGCGGCGCATGGCGCCAGCCTCGCCACGCGCAATGTGGCGGACTTTGACTTTCTCCCCATTCCGACCGTGAATCCCTGGGGAGCGGTAAATCGTGATTCAGAACACTAAAACCAGTTGTAGTTGAAGCTCACGCTGATGCGCTCGCCGGCGCCCACATTGGGCGGCACTTCGTGGCGCAGCCAGCTTTCGAACAGCACCAGCCTGCCCGCCTCGGCAGGCACCGACACCCAGGCTCGATGCTCGCGTTGCGCATCGGTGCGCCGCGGCGGGGCCGCCATCTGGCGCGACAGGCGCGGGTCCTCGAATTTGAGCGCCGAGCTGCGCCGCGGCGTGCGCACGTAGTAGGTGCCGCTGATGGTGGACAGTGGATGCAGGTGCAATCCGTGCGCGACCCGCGGCGGCATGATGTTGACCCAGCAGTCGGTCATGGCCAGCTCGCGGCCGCTGAGATCCAGCTCCAGCGCCCGCGCGAAACGGCGCACGTGGATATCGATCCGGCGGCGCAACGCATCGAAGGTGGACGAGAGACGGTGCATGCGATGCGCCGAGCCATAGGAGGTGAACCCGCCCGGGTAGTGGGACACCGACCAGCGCCGGCCGGCGCTGTCGTCCTCACGCAGCTGCAAGCATTCGCGCAGCAGCTGGCGGTTGAGCGAGGCGTCTACGCGCAGGAGCAAGGCACGATAGATCAGCGTGGGAAACAGCGCTTCGACCGTCATGCCTTGAGTCTCAGGCTGCGCTGGGCCGCGGGCAGGCGCTGGAACACACGGTCTGCTCGATCTGCAGCGTGGCGTGATCGATCCTGAACCGCTCCTTGAGGCCCGCGGTGAGTTCCGCGAGCAGGCTACCACTGGCATCGCCCGCGGGCACCACCAGGTGCGCGGTCAGCGCCACGCTGGTGGTGGACAGCGCCCACACGTGCAGATCGTGCACCTCGGTCACGCCGCCATGCCCCTGGAGAAATCCACGGATCGAGTCGGTGTCAAGGTTGGCCGGCACGCCGTCCAGCGACAGGTGCAACGCATCGCGCATCAAGCCCCAGCCGCTCCACAGGATCACCACCACCACCGCGAGGCTCACCGCCGGATCGACCCACTCCCATCCAGTGCGCATGATGACAAGGCCCGAGATCACCACACCCACCGAGACGGCGGCATCGGCCAGCATGTGCAGAAACGCACCGCGCATGTTCATGTCCTCGTCCTGCCCCGCGTGCAGGAGCCACGCGCTCAGGCCATTGACGACGATCCCCGCGCCCGCCACCCACATGACCATGGCGCCGGCCACCGGCGGTGGCGACATGAAACGACCCAGCGCCTCCCAGGCGATGGCACCGCAGGCCATCAGCAGCAGCACGGCGTTGCCCAGCGCGGCCAGCACCGAAGAACGGCCTAGACCATAGGTAAAACGCGCGCCGGCGGGGCGGCGCGACAGCGCCATCGCACCCCACGCCGCCACCAAGCCCAGCACGTCGCTGAAGTTATGACCGGCATCGGCGATCAGCGCCATGGAATTCGCCACCCATCCGAACGCGCCTTCGATCGCCACGAAGAAAACGTTCAGCACGATGGCGATGATGATCGGCGTCTCGAAACGGCTGCGGAGCACTTCGTGGTGATGGTGGTGCGGATTCGCCACGTGCGTATGGTCCGCATGATCGTGATCGGATCCCGGTTCGTGACGATGCGAATGCATGCGGGAATCTTAGCGTATAGAATCGCCGTCCGTGTATTCGTCGAAGGAATCCAGGCGCCATAGCATGGGAAACCACACCCGCGCCCACAGGAACGCCACCGCGAAGGTCAGCACGCCGCCCAGCAACAGCGCCGGAATCAGACCGAACCAGGCGGCGGTGACGCCGGATTCGAATTCGCCCAGCTCGTTGGAGGCGCCGATGAACACCGAATTCACGGCGCTCACCCGACCGCGGATCTGATCCGGCGTTTCCATCTGCACCAGGATGTGGCGGATAAACACGCTGACCATGTCGCCGGCGCCGAGCACCACCAACGCGGCCAGCGCCAACCACACCTCGCGCGACAGCGCGTACACGATGGTGGCGATTCCGAACAGCACAACGCCGCCGAACATCCACATTCCGACGCGCCGCGTGATGGGGCGGAATGCCAGCACCACGGCAATGACGCCCGCGCCGACACCGGGCGCGGCGCGCAGCAAGCCGAACACGTCGGGCCCCGCATGCAGCACGTCGCGCGTGAATGCCGGCAGCAGCGCCGTGGCGCCACCGAACAACACCGCGAACAGATCGAGCGAGATCGCGCCGAGCACCGGTTTGCGGCGCCACACGAAGCGGAAGCCCTCCAGCATCCTCGACAGCGACAACTCCTGGCCGGCCTGCGCCGGCTTGTGGCCGCGCGTCAGCGACATCATGATCACCGCACCCAGCAACAGCAGCGCCGAAATCGCATAGACCAGCGCGGCACCGCCGTCGATATGGCCGGCGCGGATCGTGCCCGCAGCCACCGAGTACAGCACGCCGCCCAGGCTTGGGCCCGCAACCGCGGCGATCTGCCACGTGGAGGAATTCAGCGCCACCGCATTGCTGAAAGCGCGCACCGGCACCAGGTTCGGCATGATGGCCTGCGCGGCCGGCGCGTGAAACGCGCGCGCGATCCCCAAACCGCCGAGCACGATGAAGATCGGCCAGGCGGCGGAGACTCGGTCCAGCGTCATCCACAGCAGCGCCGCAGCGCAGAACAGCAATGCCACGTTGCACAATACCAGCACGCGCCTGCGGTCGTAGCGATCGGCCGTGTGGCCGGCGAACAGCGCCAGCGCGACGAAGGGCAGGAACTGCGACAGACCGATGAGCCCCAGGTCCATCAGTCGCCCGGTCAGCGCGTACACCTGCCAGCCCACGGCAACCACCAGCATCTGCGAAGCGACGGAAGTGAAGAACTTGGCAAACAGGAACAGGGTGAAGTCGCGGTGGCGCAGCGCCGCGAATCCGCCCATGCCGGTGTTGCCGCTCACGGGCAACCTCGCGCCCAACGCACAAGCAGTGCCGCCATCAAGTCTTGCGCCTCGCCCTGGCTCTTGCTCTTGTCATCAATCGCGCACGCGCGCGAGTCTTGCGCAACCAATACCGCGCCCAGGCAAATTCCAGGCCAAGGATGGCAAGCCCCGCCGGGATCATGATGAAAGCCGGTCCCGGTAGCACGATCATGGCGATGCCGATGATCAGCACCGTGCCGCCGGCGATGCCGATGGCAATACGGCGCAGCCAGATCAGCCACGACGGCCGCGGCGGCGGCACGCGGTTCATCGACGGTGCTCCGGCCGGGCGCCCGCCAGATCCGGCGGTCGGATATCCGCCCCATCGGAGCCCCGCGCCAGAGCCGGCGCGGGCGCACCTTTTCGATCTGCAAGCAAAGCCATCTGCGCGCGCGACGAATCGACAGGCGAAGGTGATTTGGGAATTTCCAAGGCGCTACCGCGGCAGGTGTTGATTGACGAGTTCGATCATGAAATCCAGATCCCGGTGGAATACGTCGAAGGACTGCGCCGGCAGGTCGACGTAGGCATCGCCGTCTTTGATCAGACTCGCCAGGCGCGCGGTTTGTTCGAACAGCTCATCGCGCGGCGCGAACACCGTCATTGGCGCTTTCAGCTGGCGAATGCGCTTCGCGGCATCGTAGCCGCAGACCGCGCGATAATCAGCTCCTGGATTGGGCGCCAGAAGAAACTCCAACAAGCGATCCTGCGCATCGTTCAAATCATACGGCGGCTGACGATACGCAAACTGTGCGCGCCACGCGCCCTGCAAGTGCGAACCGTCCTCGGCCGGCCGCAAGCTCTGCTCGGCCAGTTTGGCCAGCGCCCTGCCGCGCTCGTCCGCATCGAACAGCGGTACACCCACCAGACCCAGCTTGCGCACACGCGCACCGGCCTGGTGCGCAAGCTCCACGGCCTCCAGCGCGCCGCTGTGCATGCCCAGCACATCGAATCCATCACCCACGTCGCTGGCATTCAGCGCATCCAGCGTGCATTGCGCAAACTGCTCCATGGTCAGCGCCCAGGGTGGAGCGTCCGAAAAGCCAAAGCCCAACCGGTCCACCGCCAGGGTGGCGCGATCCACGGTTTCCTGAAATTTTTCCCACATGCGACTCGAGCGCGCCGCGCCGTGCAGCAACACCAGCGGCCGCCCCGGGCCCGCGCCGATGCGCAGATGTACCTGGCCGAAACGGGTGGAGAAAATCCGGCGCGACAGGGCCATCGGATTCAATGCGCCTCGAAGAACTGCTCGATCAGCGGCGCCAGCACTTCCGGGCACTCCAGGTGCATCATGTGACCCGTATCCGGCAGATGTCGCGCGATCATGGAGGGAGTCAGCGCGCGGAAATGTTCTTCGGTGCCGTCAACCCCCAAGTGGCGCGCGAACTCGGACAGCCCACCGAATACCATCAACATCGGCGCGGTGATGCGCGACCAGCAGGCCTCGGCCTCCTCGCGCCGATACGGCACCCCGCCAACGCGCCTGTGGCGCGGATCCACCAGCAGATGCACCCGACCGTCCGCCTCACGCCGCGCCCAGCCATGCGCAATGCGCAGCGCGCGCTCGGACGGCACGCGCGGGTAGCGATGCCGGATGCGCTCGGCCAGTTGCTCGAAACTTTCGTACGTGGGCAGGACCGGCAGCTCGCGCAGTTGCTCCAGCCAGCGTCGCAGGTGTTGCGGCGCCTGCGCCACTGGCGTGCGCGCCAGGCCAAGGCCCTCCAGATTCACCAAGCTCCGCACCCGCTCGGGCCGGATGCCGGCATACAGGGCGGCAACGTTGCCGCCCATGGAATGACCGACGAGCCGCGCTGGCCGATCGGGAGAAAAAATCTCCAGCAGCGCATCCAGATCGGCGATGTAGTCAGCAAACCAGTAGCCATCCTGCGGCCACTCGGTCCGACCGAAACCGCGCCAGTCCGGGGCAATCAACGGCAGGTCGCGCTCGAAGGCGTCGACCAGGAACTGGAAGGTGTCGCCGGTGTCGAGAAACCCGTGCAGCAGGAACACGGGCGGTTGCGCCGCGGAGGGCGCAGGCCCCCAGCAGGTCAAGTGCGTTCGCAGCCCGCGAAGTTGCACGCTGTCGTGTCGCGGCACGCGCCGCGGCCGAGAACCGCTCAACCCGCGGCCACCGTCAACGCGGCATCTGCGGCGGCCGGGTCGGGCCGCCCCGCGTGGTGCGTTTCGGCGGCGCGGACGCCTTGCCGCGCCGGGAACCGCTCTTTCGCTTCGACTTTTTCGCTGCCACGATCATTCCTCACCAAGGCTTGTACAATAGAGCGTTCGCACGAACGACTGTCCATGACCGAAGGCGACGCATTGCTCGACACGCCGGCCAAACCGGCGGCACCGGCCCAGGACCTGTCCGGGAGCCGCTTCGGCCAGTATCTCATTCTACGCCCGCTGGGCGCCGGCGGCATGGGCGAAGTTTACCTCGCGGAGCGCGCCGACCAGCAGTTCCAGCAGCGCGTGGCCATCAAGATCGTGCGCGGCGGGGCGGCGGCGCGCAACATCCGCTCACGCCTGAAGATCGAGCGCCAGATCCTGGCGCAGCTCGATCACCCCAACATTGCCCGGCTGTTCGACGGCGGTTCCCTCCCGGACGGCTCGGCCTACATCGTCATGGAATACGTCGACGGCGTCCCCATCGATCGCTTCTGCGACGAGCGCCAACTCCCCGTGGAAGCCCGGCTGCGATTGTTCCAAACCGTGTGCGGCGCGGTGCACGCCGCGCACCAGAACCTCATCGTGCACCGCGACTTGAAGCCCTCCAACATCCTGGTCACGGCCGACGGAGTTCCCAAACTCCTGGACTTCGGCATCGCCAAACTGCTCGACGACCGGCAGGCGCGACAGCACACGCTGGCGATGACCCACGCCGACATCCGCGTGCTCACCCCCGACCACGCCAGCCCCGAACAGGTGCGCGGCCAACCCATCACCACCGCCAGCGATGTGTATGTGCTGGGCGTGCTGCTGTACGAGTTGCTCACCGGCGTGCGCCCCTTTGTGATTTCCTCGCTCCGGCTCGCCGACATCGAGCGTACGATCTGTGAGCAGGAGCCGGCGCGTCCCAGCCTTGCGTTCGCCGACGAGCATGATGAACAGGCGCGGCTGCTCGCGCATAACCGCGCCGCAACGCCGCTGCGCCTGCGCCGCATGCTGCAGGACGATCTGGACAACATCGTGCTGATGGCCATGCGCAAGGAGCCGCAGCGGCGCTACCCCTCCGCGCAGCAGCTGGCGAACGACATCGGCCGGCACCTGCAAGGCATGCCGGTGAGCGCGCGACCGGACACCTTCATCTACCGCACCCACAAGTTCGTGCACCGCAATTGGGTAGGGGTGACCGTCGGCACCGCCGTGTTCCTGCTCACCGGCGCATTCGCGCTTTTCGCCCATCTGCAATCGCTGAAGCTCAAGGCGGAGCGCGACGAGGTCAAGGCGCAGCGCAGCGCGGTGGATCGCGAGCGGGCGCGGGCGGAAGAAGTGTCGAACTTCCTCATCGATCTGTTCAAGCTGTCGGACCCGGAGCAGAACCGCGGCAACCAGGTCACGGCGCGCGAACTGCTGGACACCGGCGCGCAGCGCCTGCGCACGGGGCTTGCCGATCAGCCGGCCACGCGCGCCTCGCTCCTGTCCACGGTGGGGTCGGTGTACAACAGCCTGGGACTGTATCGCGAAGCATTGCCGGTGCTGGAGCAGTCGCTCTCGCTGCAGACCCATGCGCCGGACCGGGTGCACCTGGCCACCCTCCTCGCCC
>JAFEGC010000003.1 GCA_018240265.1 Pseudomonadota bacterium
CAACCGCGCCCCGACGTTCGAGCCGGCGCGTTCGAATCCCCGGGCAATGTTGAGTAAGATGCCTGCTTCGGTTCGCGCGCTGCTTGCGCTGGATAAAGCATCATGAGTCGACCACCCCTGCCTCCATTCAGTGCCGACACTGCCGCCCAGAAAGTCCGCATGGCCGAAGATGCCTGGAACGGGCGCGACCCGGAAAAGGTTGCACTCGCCTATACCGAGGATAGCCGCTGGCGCAATCGCGCCGAATTTTTACACGGACGCGCCGCCATCGTGGAATTCCTGAAACGCAAGTGGGCACGCGAACTGGACTACCGGCTCATAAAGGAAGTGTGGGCCTGGCAGGGCAACCGCATTGCCGTGCGCTTTGCCTACGAATGGCATGACGACTCGAACAACTGGTTTCGCAGCTACGGCAACGAGAACTGGGAGTTCGACGAGCAGGGATTGATGCGCCTGCGGCTGGCGAGCATCAACGACCTGCCGATCCGCGCATCCGAGCGCAAGTACCACTGGCCGCCGGGACGCCGGCCCGACGGGCACCCCACCCTGAGTGAACTCGGATTATAGGAGCACCGCATGCTGATTTTGGTTGCCGCTGCACTCACCGCCCAGATCGCGCTGGTACACGGCAAGATCATCACGGTGGATGCGAACGATTCGACGGCGCAGGCCCTCGCCATTCGCGACGGCCGGATAATGAAAGTCGGCACCGACGCCGAGGTGCTGGCGCTCACCGACGCGCGCACACAGATCATCGACCTCAAAGGCCGCACCGCGACACCGGGCCTCATCGACACCCATGCGCACATCTCCGGCGGCGGCTGGTCGGATCTGTACGAAGTGCCGCTGGCCGATGCGGCGAATGTGGCGGAAGTGGTGGCACGGGTGAAAGCCGCCGTGGCCAAGGCCAAACCCGGCGAGTGGATTCAAGGTCGCGGCTGGGATGAAGGCAAGCTCGCCGAACATCGCTACCTCACCGCGGCGGACCTGGATGCCGTCTCACCGAACAACCCGGTGTGGTTGACGCATACCACCAGTCACTACGGCGTCGCCAACAGCGCGGCGCTGAAGCTGGCCAAGATCGGGGCCGGCAGCGCCGATCCTGCCGCTGGCACCATTGACCGCAACGCCAACGGCAAGGCTACTGGCGTGCTGAAGGAGTCGGCACAGGCATTGGTGGTATCGCTCCTCCCCGAGGCCTCCGCGGATCAGCGGCGCAAAGGCATCGAGCACATCGTGCAGGTGTTGAACCGCGAAGGCATGACTGGCGCCAAGGACCCTGGCATCGGACCCGACACCTGGGCCGCCTACAAGTCCGTTCTGGACGAAGGAAAACTTACCGCACATGTGTGCGTGCTGTGGTCGGCAGGCACTACGCTCGACTCCGCGCGCCAGGCATTGCAGCGCGTCGAAGCCGCGCCACGCCTGCCGAAATCGCTGGGGAACGATCGGTTGCTGTCCTGCGGCGTGAAAATGTTCATGGATGGCAGCGGCGGCGCGCGCACCGCGTGGCTGTACCAGGACTGGAACAAGAACTCCACCGGAGTCGATGCAGGCAACCACGGCTACCCCAACACCGACCCGCAGATCTACCGGCAAATGGTGACGCTGTTCCACGATGCCGGCGTGCACATCGGCACGCATGCCATCGGCGATCGCGCCATCGACTGGGTGGTGGACAGCTATGCGCGGGCGGAGCAGGCGAAGCCGCAACCGGGGTTGCGGCACTCCATCATCCACGCCAACATTCCCACCAACCATGCCCTCGACACGATGGCGATGCTGCAGAAACAGTACGATGCGGGCTACCCGGAACTGCAAGCGCCCTTCACCTGGTGGATCGGTGACAATTACGCCGCCAATTTCGGACCGGCAAGGTCGGCGCGGCTCGAGCCGTTGGCAACCCTGCGCAAGCGCGGCCTCATTTTCGGCGGCGGTTCGGATTTCGACGTCACGCCGCTGGCCGCGCGCTACGGCCTGTGGTCTTCGGTGGAGCGCGAGGCGCTGAAAGGCACGTACGGCAAGCACCCCTTCGGCACGGCCGAGTCGGTGGACGTTCACGTGGCGCTGCGTTCCTATACGGTCTGGGCGGCACGGCAACTGTTCCTGGAGCAACGTACCGGCTCGCTGGAAGCGGGCAAGGACGCCGACATTGCGGTGTGGGACCGGGATCTGTACGGCATTCCGGCGGCGCAGCTGAAAGACCTGCACTGCCAGATGACGCTGTTTCAGGGCGAAGTCGTATTCCGTGAATGATCCGTTCAAATCCTTCCTCGACTCCGCCGGAGTCGTGGTGCTCGACGGCGGTCTCGCCACTGAACTTGCACGGCGCGGCGCCGATCTGAACGACCCTTTATGGTCGGCCAAGCTCCTGATCGAGCAGCCGGACCTGATCCGCGCCGTGCACCTAGACTACTACCGCGCGGGAGCGGACGTGGCCACCACGGCGAGCTACCAGGCCACTTTCGAAGGACTCGCAGCGCGCGGGTTCGATGCACAGGCCGCCGCCAACCTGCTGCGCAAATCCGTGACCTTGGCGTGTGAGGCGCGTAATTTGTTCTGGGCGGACGCAGCCAATCGCGCCGGGCGCCGGCGTCCGCTGGTGGCGGCCTCCATCGGACCCTATGGCGCGATGCTGGCCGACGGCTCGGAATATCGAGGTCACTATGGCCTGAGCGAATCCGCGTTGATGGATTTCCACCGCCGGCGCCTGGCCGTGCTGGCGCAGAGCGGCGCCGACGTGCTCGCCTGCGAAACCCTGCCTTGCTCGATCGAGGCGCGGGCCCTGACGAGGCTGCTACAGGAATTCCCGGACATGCCGGCCTGGATCAGCTTTTCCTGTCGCGACGGACGGCACGTAAGTGAAGGTCAACGTATCGCCGAGTGCGCCGCGCAGCTCGAACCATTCGGACAGGTCGTGGCGGTGGGCGTGAACTGTACAGCTCCGCAGCACATCGAATCGCTCCTGGCCGAGCTGCGTGGCGCCACTGGCAAACCGCTGATGGTCTATCCGAATTCTGGCGAGCAGTACGACGCGGTGACCAAGACCTGGCAGGGATGCGCCACGCCGTTGGAGTTCGCACACGAAGCCAAACGCTGGTGTGCCGCCGGCGCGCGGCTCATCGGCGGCTGCTGCCGCACCACGCCGGACAACGTCCGCGCCTTGCGCGAGGCACTTCTACAATCACACCCGAACGTATCGTAGCGATGGATCGAGTCGGCGCAGGTCATCGGGATCGGATGTGATCGAGGCTTAGACGCGGGCTTCAGGGTCGGCCGGCGCCAGTTCCCGGCCGGTGATGCACTGGTATGCCCAGGACACCACCGGCTTCAACCGTGGAGAGACGATGTCGTAGGCAGCCTGCGCCTCGAACCAGCGCGCTTCGTGATGCTCCGGCATGCCGATTGCCGGGTTGACGAGCAACCGGATATGGTCCGCCTTGCTGCGCGCCAGATAGTAACGCGCCGTCTTGCCCTTGCTGTAGGGACCGGTTTCGAAAAAGTCCACGCCCCAGTCGAAAGAGATATCGTCCAGCGCAGTTTCCTCCTGCACCTCGCGCAGGGCCGCATCGAGCGGCGCCTCGCCAGGTTCCACCAGTCCCTTGGGAAAGTCCCAATTACGATAGGCCCGCAGCAGCAGGAAGCGGAGCTTGCGTTCCACCACCCGCACGATCACTACGCCGGCGGATAGCCGTGCGGGGTAGGTCCTGGCGCGCGGGATGGCGGATTCGGCGGACATTTGCCTTTAGTATACGGAACGCCCGGCGTCGAAGTGAAAGCTGTCCGATTTCAGCGGCTTAAGGCTTGGGCGGCGCCGCGGCCTTCTCCTGCTCGGCATTACGCTTGAGTTCTTCGACCGTCTCGCGCTGGATGGCCTGCATACGTTCCAGCGTCGGCTTCATCAACGCCGGCATTTCGCGCATGATGTTCTGCATGATCAACGGCATCTTGTTGACCATCGCCTGACCGGCCGGTGACTTGTAGAACTCGGTCATCTGATTCACTTCGGTCTGAGTGAACGTCTCCCGGTAAATCCTGATGTACATCGGCTCCATGGCGGACCAGGACATGGTTTCCTTCGTGCTCGCGGCCATGCGCTCGATGCTCCGGTCCAGGATCGCCTGGGTCTTGGGCGTCATCCCGCCGGTGGGCGCCATCTGATGCACGGCATTTTTCATATAAGCATCCATCTGCGACATCACCGTGCCCAGCATGCTCTCGGCGTGGGTCACCGTCAGCAACTGGCGGATGGATGCATCGGAAGGAAAGGCATCGGCGGGGAAGGTCCACGCCGGCAGTGACAACAGCGCGATCGAAAAGACAATCGATTTGATCATGATACCGCTCCCTGGAACTTATGTGCCGTACCTGCGGCACGTTGGAAACTGAAGTATCGCCTATGAGACGACGGCCAGCAATGACTTCGGATCGCGCGCCGCGATTTGTAACAGTGTTTTTGCGGCGCCGGTGGGAGTTCGACGGCCCTGCTCCCATTCCTGCAAAGTCCGGACCGATACGCCCAGCAGGCGCGCGAAGATGGCCTGCGACAAACCCGTGCGTTCGCGGATGGCGGACACCGGCGATAGCCGCCGCACCCGGCCGACATCCCCACGCTCGATCTGCTTCAAACCCTCAAGAATTTCCAGGCCAACGTTCCGCATGTTCCGACCTCCGGATTTCATCGACGTACTCTCTGATCTGGTTGAGCCTTTGCTTCGATAGATTTTCGACCGCACTTTTCTCATATAGCGTCAACAGCCAGATTTCCTCTTGCCGAGGCCTAAGATAATAAATGACCCGCAAGCCTCCTTTCTTGCCCTTGCGGCGGAGAGCCCACCGCATTTTACGAATTCCTCCGGAGCCTCGAATGACAGGCCCAGCCTCCGGCCTCATCATCAAATATGTCTGCAGAATCAGCAGACCCTGCTCTCCGAGTAGGGAGTCCGCAAGTTCAGAGAACAACCTCGTTTCGATAAAAGTATACATGGGATGAAGCTATACGTCAATGACGGACACGTTTCCGCAGCAACGTGGACAGCCGTCACACGAGGCGATACTGACCCGTGGTCGCGCCCCATTCGCCCGACTTTGGATCGTAGAGACGCTGCTCGTTCCAGTCGCCGTCCAGATAGGCCAGCCAGATTTCGATGCCCGCGTCTACTTGCCGTACTAACGTGAGCGCTTCCGGAATCAACACACGGGTCGAATCGGGCGCAAGGACTTTATACACATCGGTACGCGTGATTCGTGGTGGAACCATGATGCGTCGATGCACGGAGCCGTCGGGATTGAAAACCACCCCGTTGTTGGGAAGGCCGTATTCTCCAATTGGAGCGCCGCCGTGGCCGATGACGATCAGCAGATTGGTTTTTTGATCCAAGACGGCTTGAATTCCGCTGTCAAAGTTCTTCCGGATCTGCCTTCCGTCATATTTCCAGGCTATGCAAACCGGTTCATCCTGCATCACGGCGATGCCAGCGGCCGATTGAGGTCGTCCCACATAAGGATCGTCTTGCGGATGACCAACGCCCGCACGCAAACCAGTCCTGCTTATGTACTCGCAATCTTGGAATTCACTCATTTGGAGAATTCCCAAGTTGTCGTCCTAGACATATATGTTCTCCACGCATTGCCTCTCAGGTCCACGAGAAATTGGATTTGCTGACCCTCACCGACATAAGTTTCTGACGCAGGCCATCCAGATACCTGGGGACCCGCATATCCCTCTCGCACTGGAATAGGCGAGGTCACGGTATATTCCTGAAGCACTAGATCTGTATCCGATTGTTTGAATTGCTCTAGCAGCGACAGCTCATCGCGCGCTTCCTGCAGGGATCGATATTGTTTTGTGGTGGCCCACCCGCCGGGAGCGACGCCACGAATCTGAATCACATAAACCTTCTCCCCCGGATTCAACCAAGTGTCCACCACGCTTCTCGCGGGGTCCCAGGGCGGGTGCGCGTCGCTCCTTCGTACCGTGCGCTGCAGCTGGATCCATTCACGATTCGCGGTGGCGCCTGAGTAGCTGCCCCGGCCGGGATTGAATATACCGAATCGCGCTTCATCCGCGGCGGCTCGCAGGCTGGCGCCTCGGACCGCCGGCAAGTTGCGCCGGAATACGGTCCGGAGCAGGCTCGCAATCCGGGGCGCTCCCAGCGGCAAGGAGGCGGCGGTCACCGAAGCGGATGCCCGGGTCAGACTGGCGGCGAAACTCCCCGCTGCCTCGCGCAAGTCTCCCTCACAGCGCCCGGCCGTCACGCCTTTGCCGACCGCGTAGACGGCCTGAATGACATCCCAAACCGCGCCGCCGACCATCAACGCTCCAAGGCCGGTCAACGCAAGATCGGCAACCCAGCCATAGGGCGTGAATTGAGTTCCCGCCCAGATGGTGAAAATGATGGCCGTGGTTGTCAGCGCCGCCGGACTGACCAGTTCGCGCAGCGCATCAGCCAGTTCATGATCCTTGATCTGGTCAGCGGCCTCGGAAAAGATGAAGGCCAACTTCTGTTCGAAGCTCCACGAAGCAATGCTCTGATTCTCGACCAGCGCCGGTTGCGCCTGGGTGCCGTGCAGGTCGATGCCCTGCAGAGAGCCGCCATGAAAAGCGAAGGGATCGATGCCGCCGGCCAGACCCAGCGGGTCCGGCGTCAGGTAACGTGCCTTCACGGGATCGAGATAACGCCGGCCGTTGTACAGTAGACCCGTTTCCTCATCCCAGTATTGATGCGAGGCGCGCAGATGAGTGGCGTTCTCGACCGGGACGCTGCCCTGGGCATTGAAAACGGCGCGCGGCGCGTACTGATGATCGGCCACGATGCCAAAGACCTTGCCGTCGCGGATCATCGCCACCGGCTGATCGTCGAGCCAGATGTACTGCGCCCGCACGACGTCGTGATCGTCGATCTCGGCAATGAGACGATCGTCCTCGTACAGGTAGCGGGTGGTAGTGGCGCCGGTACGGGAAAACACGGTCTTGCGCACGCGCTGGCCCGCGGCGTCGTAGCCGTAACTTGCGACCGGCCCGCCAGATCCGCGCACACCCTTCAGCCGCAGCTCGCTGTCCCATTCGAAGCTGCGCGCGTCACGTTGGGGCACAGCCCCATCGGTTCCGCCAAGATCGCCGCCGTCGGAGCTCGTCAGGAAACCCTTGCGCAAAGCCGCGCGTGCTCCCGTCCGCATAAGCCCGGCTTCCGCGGCCCAGTCCCGGCTCCACAGCCCCTTGGCGCCAATGTAGCGCAGGCGGCCATCCACGTCGCTCACGCGCTCGAACGGCACATTGCCCAGCAGCCGGAACCGGCGTCGCGCCGGGGAATCCCCGGCCGCATTCAGGTCATCGACCAGCATCGCATCGATACCGGGGCCGGTCAGGCGTATCGACTGCAACAAGCCCGCATTGGGATGCGGAAGCCGGCGATAGGAAAATTTGAGCGTCCCGCCTCCCGGCAAGGTGCGCTCCAGCATCCGGCCGTCCTCGGTGTAGCGAAATGAGGTCGTGAACGCGTGCCCGTCGAAACGCCACTCGTGCCGCGTGAGACGGGCGGCGCCGTCATAGGCAAGCCGCTCCTGTCCTTCCGCGTACATCACCCGCGCCGGACGCCGGTTCGCGCCGAACTCCACCCGTGTGGTTCCCTCCGGCGTCAATTTGTCGATACGGCTGCCGTCGGCCGCGTAGCGATAACGGGTGCGTTCGCCGGAGGGCATGATCCGCGTGATCAACCGATCCTCGTCGTCGTACTCGAACAGCGTGTCGCCGGCCCCCGCAACCCGCATCCGCGCCAGCCGGCCGAAGTCGTCGTATTCGTAGCCGCTGCCGGTGCCCGCCCCGCGCAACCCAACGGGTCTGCGCCAAAGATCCAGCGTCACTTCCGGATCTTGGACGCCGGCCTGCACCTGCTCGTCGCGTCGTTGCAGCACCACGCCGTCGGGCCCGATGAGCCGCCGGCCGCGCAGCTCGCCCCGCGCGTCACGATCCAGCTCGATCCGCCGGCCCGCGGCATCGGTGATGGCAGTCACGCGATCGGCCGCGTCATAGCCGTAGCGCAGGTGCTCGCCATTCGGCCGGATCAGATACGCCAGGCGTCCCGCCGCGTCATAGCCGTAGCGCTCGCGCTGCCCGGCTATATCGATGACGCCCATGCGGCCGAGCGCATCGTACTCATACCGCGCCAGCCGACCATCGGCCAGCTCGACCCTCACCGGCCGGGACAGGGCATCGTAGTGATAGCGCGTCACCGACCCGTGCTCGCGCCGCTCGATGAGCCGGCCGCGTTCGTCGTAGCGAAACGCAGTGGACCCCTGGGTCAAAATTCGCCCGGCGGCGTCGTAGGAGTAATCGATGCGCCGCCGGATCGGACCCAGCGGCGAGTAGCCGGTTTCTTCGATGCGCGCCAGGCGCGCGGGATAGGCCTCATCGAAGACGTAGTGCGTTTCATGGATCTGACCCGGAACCACACTGGGCACACGCACCCTTGTTGCGCGCCCGAACTCGTCACGCTCGTACTGAGCGCGCGGCACGCGCGCAAGACTATGGTCCACGTCTTCGACCGACCGCAGCCGACCGGCGGCATCGTAGGCATAACGCAGATTCGTCGGCCCGCAACGCGCGCAGCCCGGACCTGTCGAGTCCAGCAGCCGGAACGATCCGCCGACGTCGGCGAATCGATATCGCGTCTGCTCGCCCTGCGCATTGACCAGGACGGACGTAGCCGGGTGCGCCGCCGAGCCGGTGTTCGCCGATCGCGCCACCGCAACCAGATCGAGCCCCGCGCCGCGCATCGACCAGCGTGCCCGGCCGGTGGACTCGTAGGCATAGGTCGACAGGCGCTGGCTCTCGCGCAAGGCGCCGCCCGCATCGCGCCGTTCGACCGACACGCCGGTCAGCGCATGCGGATTGCCGGCCTGGAAGCGCGACTCGTAGTGATAACGTCGCAGCGTCAGCCCATCCGCGAGCCGCACACCCGTCAGGTTGCCGAATCGCGTATCTCCGGGGGCACTCTCGTGCGTGTAGGTCACCAGGCCCAGCGGCGTCTCCACCGCGGTAATGCCGGTGTAGCCACTCATCCCGTAGCGAAACTTGAGTCTGCGGCCCAGTGGATCTTCCACGGCCAACAGCTCGCCCCGCAGCCCGCGGGTGAGCGTCAGCAGTCCGCCCTGCGCGCCGCGAATTTCCTCCAGCTTCCCGGCGGCATCGAACACCAGGCGACGCCCGTCCGGCCAGCGCCAGACGTATCGAGCTGCGCCCGATGCCGCTCGCAGCACCTCGATGGAGCCATTGCCCGGATCGTCGCTGGCGCAATGCGCCGGATGCCGCGCATCGCGGTTGAACACGATCCGCCCGCCGTCGGCTTGCGAGATCTGGAGCGTGTCGCGCAGCACCACCAGTTCCGTGTCGTATGACAGCCGCCAGCCGACCCCGACCGAGCCGTTGCTGCGATCCAGAGAGTTGTAGTGCCGCACCAGCTCCAGGCCCAACTCGCCGGGCAGGGCCTCCATGTCCACCTCGCGCTGATACTTGTTGCCCGTGATGAGGTTGATGGGATTGCCGGCGCCCTGATCGGTGCCGCTGGTGTTGCCCAGGCTCGCCGGGCCGGCACCGCCGCAGGTGGCGCCCACCGGTGCCGGCCCGCAGCCCGGCACCGCCTGCGCCGGCGACACCGACGGGCAAAACAGGCAGAACAGCATCGGCGCGATAATCCGAACGGCCGGTCCCGGCGTGCGTCCTGCACTGAGAATCTTCATGTGGACTCGTCCTTGAGTTCAGGAGTGATTTACTTGGGGAACGTGGGAGTCACGCAGCACAGCCTCACACCGCAATCCGGGTCGCAGTGCGAGTCGCCGGGCCGGCAATGCGGCGGGAGTGAGGAGCCTCCGTCCGACCCGGGATCCGTGCCGGGTGAGCCGCCCTGCCCTGCGCCACCGCCGCCCGGCGCGCTGCCACCGCCACCTCCCGATCCGGCGCCAGCCGCGCCACTCAACTGTACGGCAGGCGACTCGAAGGGTTCGCTGGACATGCGAATGGTGGCGCGCGCGACGATCGGAATGCGGTCCTGCTCCAGCAGATCCGCGACGAACGCATCCTCGCGACCGATGCCCAGCAGTTTCAGCGAGGTGGTGTACAGGCGTCCCGTCAGCGGCACTTGCTTCGAAGGCGGAATGCCGTAAGTGACCCGCAAAGTCAGCAAGTTCGCATCCTGCAGGCTCTGGCCCGAAGCGTTCGAGGCCGGGTCCGATGCGCAGGCAGGGCGATCCCGTGGACAGCGCAAGTTCAAGATATCGACATTGGGTATGACCCGCCGGCCGCCGCCGAACTTCACCGCGAGTTCCGGACTGTAGTAATCGTCGAAACTGCGCGCCGTGGGCGAGAGGATTTCCAGCCGCGCCGAGCCCTGCGCCAAATCCGCGTTCACGGCGGCAAGCCGCTGCAGCAACTCCACGGTGCTCGCGCCGCCGCCAAAGTACGGCACCAGCGCCCGCGCCAGCGCGCCGAACATTGTCGCCGGCACGGCATGCTGCACCGAACCCGCTCTGGCGGCCTGGAACACGGCGTAATTGAGATTGCTCTTGGCATGAAAGGCGAGCGCGGTCTGGATGATGCCCAGCACGATCAGCAGCAGCACCGGCACCACCACGGTGAACTCGACCAGCGAGGCGCCGCGCTGCGCCAGATTCAGGTGATGATCAAGCCGCCGCATGCCGGAACTCTCCGTCGCAAACCAATGCCAGTCTGTCGCCGCAGCGCAGACCCTGCCGGTGCGCCTCGCCGGCATTGAACTCCAGCACGCTGCGCGCCCGTGCGTGGCCAGCGATACGCCAGGGCTTGAGCGCCTCGACGATACGCAGCACGGTATGGCCTTCGTCCAGAAACACGAGGTCGAGCGAGCCGCGCATGAAGCCGGTGTGGATGCACCAGCACGGCGTCAGATGCAAAGCCACCGAGCACGGGAGCGGCGGCCGGAGAATCAGGCCGCGGGCACGGCCCCACAGCGAGCGCGCCACGCGCACACGCACGACTTTGCGGTTCATAGTCCCATCCGTAGGAATTTGATGACGATCGGAAACCCGAGCACGATGAAGGTGCAGGGAAAAATGAAGGCGATGAGCGGGAACAGCATCTTGACCGGCGCTTCCATCGCCAACTTCTCGGCCGCAGAGAACCGCTCCACGCGGCGCTGTTCAGCCTGCGCGCGCAGGATGGGCCCAAGGTCCATACCCAGGGTCTCGGACTGCACCAACGCAGCCACCAGCGTCGCGACCGAGGGTTCGCGCATGCGAGCCGCCATTTCGCGCAGCGCATCGATGCGCGACTTGCCGGCACGGCGGTCGCGCAGCACGCGCGCCAGTTCATCGCGCATCGGCCCCGGCGCGCCCTTGGCGACGGCGTGACCGATGGCGCTTTGCAGCGTCAACCCGGCCTCCACGCACAGGGTGATGAGATCCAGCATGAAGGGGAGCGATTTGTGGATGGCACGGCTGCGTGCTGCCACCAGGTCCTTCAGCCACAGCAGCGGCAGCGCGATGCCAGCGCCCACGGCCATCGACACGCCGATCCATGGCTGCAGGTGCCAGGCGCCGAGCACGAACCACGCCAGCGCCGCAGCGATCGAGGCGAAGATCAACACGAAGGCCACGAACTGCGCCGCATCGACGGCGTAGTCGAGTCCCGCGTAGCGCAGCTGGCAGGTCAGCCAGTCGCGCCAGCGGCGAGGCAGGCGCGGGCCCAGGTGCAAGGAAATCAGCCGCACCAGCTGCCACACGCAGCGGAACGCCAGCGGCGGCCGATCGCGATAACGGCGATCCTCCGCCGGCAGATCGGCCAGGGACTGCGCCGAGAGCGCGCCGAGCAGCGCGGCGGACACCGCCGCCGCGGCTGCGCAGGCGAGAGACATCCAGGAGGCGATCACGCTGCCCGCGCTCATACGTCGATGCTCACGATGCGGCGGATCACGTACACGCCCAGCACTTCCAGCACCGAGATGCCGATCAGGGTGGCGATGCCAGCTCGGGTGGAGAACAGGAGCGACATCTCCGCCGGCTCCATCCGCAGCAGTGCCAGCAGCAACACAACCGGCAACAACCCCACGATGAGCGCCTGCAGCTTGCCCTGCGAGGTCAGGGCCCGGATCTTGGATTCCATGGCCAGCTGGCTGCGCAAGGTGAACGCCGCCCGCTCCAGCGCCTCCGCCAGCCCGCCGCCCGAATCATGCGCGATGCGCATGGCGGCGATGGCGAGCCCCACGCTGGGCAGCGCCACGCGTTGCCCGAAGCCTTCCAGCGCAGCATCCAGCGACACACCCAGGCGCAATTCGCGCAGGATGATGGCCAGTTCCTGCGAGGTGGGCGCCGGCAGCTCGGGACCCACCTGATGCATGGCGGTACTCAGGGACGAGCCGGATCGCAATGCGCCGGCGAGCATCAGCAGCGTGTCGGGGAACTGCTCCTGCAGGCGGAGGCGCCGGCCGCGCTTGAGCCAGGCCAGCACCGCCACCGGCAACACCGCCGAGCTCGCGCCGCAGCCCAGCGCCAGCGCAAAGCTCCTCGTGCCAAGCTGCGCGAACAGGGTCACCGCCAGGCAAAACATGGCGGCCAGCACGTATAGCAGCTGCGGGTCGAGAAACAGGAACAACTCCAGGAGCGAGGAGCGAACGCTCTCGGTGGCAGCGGCGCGATGCCGGGTCAGGGCCTTGACGCCGGCCTCGAAAATGAAATGCACCAGCAGGATCACAGCCACGGCGGTGAACAACGCGGTAAGGAGTGGCGAGCTCATGAACTCACGCTCCGGAAGCACTCCAGATCCAGCGCTTCGCCGTGCGCGCGGAGCGATTCGTAGAACGCCGGAATGCAGTCGCAACCGCTGAAAATCCCCTCGATGCGCCCGCTGTCGCGGCGGCTTAGGCGCGAGAAGCGAAAGATCTCCTGCAGCTGGATGCGCCCGCCCTCGGTGCCACACACCTCGGTGATGCTGGTGATTTTGCGTGAACCGCAGGCAAAACGCGTCTGCTGCACGATGATGTCCACGGCCGAGGCGATCTGATCGCGAATGGCGGCCAGCGGCAGCGCATCTCCGGCCATCAGCACCAGCGTTTCCAGGCGCGACAGGGCATCGCGCGGCGAATTCGCATGAAGCGTGGTCAGCGAACCCTCATGCCCTGTGTTCATGGCCTGCAGCATGTCCAGCGCCTCGCCGCCGCGGCACTCGCCCACCACGATGCGGTCCGGCCGCATGCGCAGAGAATTGCGCACCAGGTCGCGGATGCTGACCAGGCCGCGCCCCTCCGCATTCGCCGGGCGCGCCTCCAGCGACACGAGGTTGGCGTGATGCAGCTGCAGCTCGGCCGCGTCCTCGATGGTGACGATGCGTTCCGCCGACGGTATGCAGGAGGACAGCACGTTCAAAAACGTGGTCTTGCCCGAGCCCGTGCCGCCGGACACGACGATATTGCGCCGGTGCTGTACGCACAGCTCCAGGAACACCGCCATGTCCGGCGACAGCGTGCCCAGCTCGATCAGGTCGCGGGTGCCCAGCCGGCGCCGCGCAAACTTGCGGATGGTGAGGCAGGGACCCTTGAGCGCCAGCGGTGGTATGACGGCATTCACCCGCGAGCCGTCTTTCAGGCGTGCATCCACCATGGGCGAGGACTCGTCGATGCGCCGGCCGAGCGGGGCGACGATGCGCTCGATCACGCCGCGCACGGCGCGATCGCTGGAAAACGCCTGGCCGTGACGCTCGATCCGTCCGCCGCGTTCCAGGAAAATCTCATCGTGCCGATTGACCATGATTTCGCTCACGCTTTCATCGCGCAGCAGGTGCTCCAGAGGACCCAGGCCAATGGCCTCATCCAGCACCGCGCCCACCAGCGCCTCGCGATCCACCTCCTGCGGCAGCGCCTGCAGATCCGCGACGATCTCGCGCACCAGACGTCCCGTTTCCGCACGCAGTTCCGTATCCGACATGCGGGTGAGATCGCGGCGGCGCAGGTCGATGGTCTGCAGCAGCTGCTCATGCACATGGGTGCGCCAGGACACCAGCGCCGCAGCGGCGGCGTTCATGGCGACTCCTTCGGCGCCAGCGGGAGCGCCGCATCCAGGGCATCGGCGGCGGCGCGGCGCGTGGCCTCGGCCTGCGCCCGGGATTTCGCATCGGCAGGCTCGACGGTGCGCGCGGTGACGAAAATCACCAGCTCGGTCTCGCGATGCTCGGCCTTGCGGCCCCGGAACAGGTGACCCAGGATGGGCACGCGGCCGATACCCGGAACGCGATCCGTGGTGGCGGTTGCGTTTTTCTGCAGCAGGCCCGCGATCACCATGGTCTCGCCGGATTTCACGTTGAACCAGGTGTCGGCCTCGCGCGAACGCAACCCCGGCACGCCCGACAGCGGATTGAGGCTGGCGTCGGGCTCGCTGACCATGGCGCGCACCGAGGAAACGATGGCGCCCGAATCCATGGCGATGGGTGTCACCTCCAGCTCCACGCCGAATTTCTTGAAGGTGATCTGCGAGGAGCCGTTCTGGTTGATGGCCTGGTAGGGAATCTCCCCGCCCACCAGGAAGCTGGCCTTCTTGCCGCTGCGCGCGGCCAGCTGCGGGTCGGCCAGCACCACCGCCTCGCCCTCCGACTCCAGCAGACTGATGGTGGACTCGATGGAACTGGCCACGCCGATGCGGCCCTTGAACGGTTCCACCTGCGGCCCCGGCAGCGTGTTCTGCCAGCGGATGCCGAAATCGCGGGTGCGGTTGCGCGCCACCTCGATGACCTGCACGTCGATCAGGATCATTTTTTCCCAGGCGCGATCCTTCTGGTAGGCGGCGAGGTTGATCACCTGCGGATACTGCTTGGCCAGCTCGTTCAACTTGAACAGCTGCGCCTCGCTCACATCGCTCCCATCCACGATGATCTTGTCGCCCAGCGTGCGCACCGTGACGTTGGGCATGGCGCCGATGAAGGACTCCACTTCCTTCGACAGGCGCTGCATGTCGAGCGGCGCGACATGCACGCTCCAGCGCTCCACGTGCCCCGCGGCATCCAGCACGCTCAGCGAACTCAAGCCCGGGCCGCGCGCCACCACCACCACATCGCCATTGCCCAGCACCTGCGCATTGAGCACATCGCTCCGACCCACCACCACCCGCTTCACAGAGGGACGTGGCATGACCGTGGTCTCGCCCACCGACAGCTCCAGCTCACCGCTCCCGGCCGGCGTCTCGGCATGCGCCAGCGACACCGCGCAGGCAAGCGCGCACCACCAGTGCCGCGCGCTCATGGCAGGCGCCTCAGCGCGGCGGCCACGGCGGGCTGCAGCGCCAGCCGGTCGGCGTAGATGACACGCGCGCCGCCCTGCTGGCGCGGAGCGCTGGACAGGCCCAGGATGCTGGCCGCATCGGCCACGGCCGCGGGCTGATCCTCCTCGTCGCCCACGGTGCGCAGCACCGCGGTCAGGCGTCCGATCTCGCGCGCCGCGAAAATGCGCCGCGCATCTTCAGGGCTCACATCCAGCGTCATGCTGTTGTAGCCACGCCCCTCGGGCGCGTCCGTCGCCTGGGCCTGCGTCTGCGCGCCGGTCGCGAGCACCAGCGCGCGCTGCAGCAGCGGCATCAGCGTTACCCGCGTGTTCTGGCGGATCGAGACCAGCAGGTCGATGCGGTCGCCGGGCTTGATCATGCCCGCCATGGAACTGACCTCGTCCACCGGCACGGTGATGGCCCGCCGTCCCGGCTCCAGGCGATCCGACAGAGCGCGCGGGCCCTGCGCAGCCAGCTGCGCCCAGAGGATGGGTTGACCCCGCCGCGCCGGCGCCTGCAGCGCGGCGTTCTCGAAGCGCGACAACTGATCCGGCGTCAGCGCATCGGCGTAAGCCCATTCCTTCGGCACCGCGCGCACCGCGACGGTTTCGGTGGTAAGCCTCGCGCCACGCGGCATGTCCTGGTTGGGCACGACCTGCTTGACGAACTCGACATGCGAGTTCGCCGCCTCGATGGCCGTGACCTTGGACTGGATATAGGAGTGGGAACCGAAGCCCGCCGAAACGCCGAATACGGCGGCGGCTCCGAGCACGATCCAGCGTGGCGATACTTTCATGTTCCCTTCCCTGGGTTGCGTGATGTCAGGTTATCGACAAGGCTGATGCGAAACGCGTGAATCCTTCCCGGATCGAGCGGATGACCAGCGACAGCGTGGATTCGCCGGATGCGGCATCGGCCGCCACCAGCGCCAACACCACCAGGCATCCGATCAGGTACTCAACGCTAGCCTGGCCGCGGATGGCGGATGGCGCGCGGCTCATGTGCCCGCCCCGGCGATGATCGCCATGATCCAGGTGCGCCCATGATCCGAGCTGAGCACCACTTCCGCGCGGCGCCTGCCATCGCTGAAATTCAATACTTCGCCTTCCACTCCTGCGTGATGCAGCGGCTGGCGCTCGAGCAGTTTGAGTCCCGCGCGCGAGAAGCTCTGCCGCAGATGCGCGCCCACTACTTGCGCGCTGGAATCGGAGCGCGCCAGCACGGTCTGCACGGCCTCTCGACCCGTGCCCTCGGACACACGCCCCAGCAGAGTGACCTCTGCGGGCAGCGGCAAGGGGCTCGATCCGCGCGCAGCACCGCTGAGCTGCGCCTCGCTCACGCGGGCGCTCGTGCGCCGGTCATCAGCGCGCGACAGCTCGACGGTCACGAATCGCCCGGCATGCGGCGCCGCCAGGATGGGCCCACGCGGGGAGTTCAGCTCCACGTGCCGCTCGCCGAGATAGCGGCGGTAGAACTCGGCGCTGTCGCGCAGATCCAGATCCAGCAGCCATTCGCGCACCCGCGTCGGCACGTCGTTGATGACCAGTTGTGCATCCAGGCCCGCCGGGCGGGCAAGCTCCGGCACCGGCTCGCTCGCCGGCGCCACCGCCGCGCTCAACAGGCATACGAGCAGCGCGATCATGGCGCACATCCTCCCGCGAGCCGGTCGCAGGGCACGATTTCCCAATCCGGCAGTCCGGGTTCCACCGGCTGATCCGTCAGCAGACGCGGAAACTGCCCGGCGAATTCCAGCAGCGTGTGCAATTGCTCGGTGGGATAGATGGCTGTCCCCGCATGTTCGATGCGCAGCTGCACGTCGCGCGTGTTCAAGGCGGTCCAGTCATCGACCAGCAGACCGGTCTGCCGTTGCAGCGCCGGCAGCATCGCGGGGCTCACGCTGAGCGCGCCGGTGATGAGATTGCGCGAGCGTAGATCGAAGCCGTCGTGCCACCAAGCGCGCGCCGCCGGAAACGGATCGCGAGTCGCGGCTCGGGTGGTGACGCTGACCTGCCGGCCAGGGTCATCCAGAAAAGGCTGCATGCGATGATCCACCCACAGGCCGTTGCGTTCCTGCGGTGAAGATCCCGGCGGCTCACCCGTGCGTATGGACGCATCGCTGCGATTGAAAAAGCGGCGCGCGACGTCCAGCGACAGCTCGTCGTCATGGAGCCTGCCGTTCAACGGATCGTGCGCGATGGCCTCGAAGGCAACGTAGCGGCTGGCCAGGTCCGAGGCGTACACCAAGTCCAGGTACTTGCCCAGCAGCGGCACGGCCAGCATCAGCGGCAACAGGCCCAGCAGGCATACGCAGAATTCCGCCAGCGCCTGGCCGGCTGCTCGGGTGCAACGTCTCATGGCAGCAACACTCCGCCCTGGCGGCCGGCCGCGTAGGCTTCATCCAGCCCCACCGGCGCGATCAGCCGCACGCGCCAGTACGGGTCGAAGGTGCTGCCGCGTTCCTCGCGCCCATCCGCACGCGCATCGGGGCGCTCGAAAAACACCTCGGCCCGCGCCAGCGCGGCCACGCCCTTCCCAGGAACCGCGCCGTCGAACACCGCCAGCCGGCCGCCGGGTCCCACGCGACCGGGACCCACATTGCGCGGCTTCGATACATAGGCCGAGATGCCGGCCTTTGGATCTGTGGAGGTGGTATCGCGGACATCCTGTATCGCCGGCAGGCCGCTGAACAGCGCCGGCAGGTAATACTCGTCCGAGCCGGACGTACTGAGCGGCGCGCCGCCCACGCTGGCAAAGCCGGTGGCCAGCGTATCGTCGGTGCTGCCGCTGAACAGTCCGCCGCTGGCGTGATACGTGAGCATATCGCTGGCGACCCAGTGATCGGGATCGCGCAGATCCGTGCCGCCGGTGCGCTCCATGCGCCTGGAGTCAAGAAATCCAAGCAAATTGCGCAAGGTCCACTGCCGCTGGCGCGAGAAGTCATCCAGCGAGCGCCGAGTGACATCGGCCAGGCGCGAGCGTTCATCACCGTCATAGGATTTCACCAGCCGATCGAACTCATGGCTGAGCGGCACGATGGAAACCGCAGCCTCCGGCTCGGATATACGCGCCGCTTCGCGCGCCAACGCCGCCTGCCGCGCACCCGAGTCTTCCACTTCCGCGCCCCGCAACGACTCGCGCACCAGCGTTTCGGACAACTGCAGGCCGCGGCTGGCCAGGTCCGAAGCGGTGATGATGGCGCCTGCGGCCACGTTGACGTACTGCGCGATGTCGCGCGGATCAACGCCGCCATACGCGGTGGCGTAAGCCTCGCCCACCAGGGTTGCCTGCAGCTCGCTCCAGCGCACCAGGTCATCCGGCGGCACCAGATCTCCCAGCCGCTCGGTGACATGGTCGAGATTGAGCCACAGGTCCGCGAAATAATCGGTCCAGGAAGCCACCGACAGCGCCTGCGCTAGGGCGACTTGATTGGCGATGATGGCGCGGTTGGCGAAGGCGGCGAAGTTCAGCGCCCGCGCCTCGACGGTGGCGGCGCTGTAGGCGGCCGCGTCGGCGGCGTTGGTGATGCGGATTTTCTCATCCACCAACTGACCGCTCGACACGGCGAAGTACAGGAACAGCGCGCACACGAACAGGCAGACCACGGCCAGGGGCAGCACCTGCCCACGCTGCGAGCGCATGGCGGGCTTCAGCGGCCGGCGTTGCCGGTGTAGTTGGACAGGTTGCGCTTGGTGTTGGCGTCGGACTCGGCCGAGGTGGCCGCGGTCTGCGCATTGGCCTGCGCCGTCGCGCCGCTCCCGCCGGCGAGCTCCTGCGCGATGGCCGCCGTCTGGTCGCGCACCGTGTTGCCGAAGAACTGGTACACGGCGATGGCCGCGATGGCGATGAGCGCGACGATGATGACGTATTCGGTCATTCCCTGACCGGCCTGACGGGAAACGGAACGAGTGTGAGTCATAAGCCCTCCATGGCGTGTGAGTGAAACGGTGTGGCGTGAAGCTTGAACCGCGGCCGCCCTGGGTTCAAGGCCGATTTGTCACGCGAATACGCAGATATTCGTTGGGCTTTCAGCCCGCCCCGGTCTGCATCTGCACCACCGGCGTGACGTCCTTGTCCGACACCAGCACGGTCATCAGGTTGGTCACGAGCTGCGCGCGCTGTGCATCGTCGAGCTGCGCCACCTTTCCCGCCTGCAGCTCGTCGATGGCGAGCTGCACCAGTCCCACCGTGCCCTCGACGATGATGCGCCGCGCGGCAAGCACGGCCTGGGCCTGCTGGCGGCGCAGCATCACGCCGGCGATCTCCGGCGCGTAGGCCAGGTGCGTGAGCCGCGCATCGACGATCTCCACGCCGGCCAGATCCACGTGCTCGCCGATGGTTGCTTTCAGCTCGGTGCTCACCGCCTCGACGTTGCCGCGCAGGCTCTTGGTCTTGTCGTCCGCATCGTAAGGGTGTGCGCCGGCCACTTGCCGCAGGGCCGATTCGGCCTGCTGCGCGATGAAGCCCTGGTAGTTTTCCACCGAGAACACCGCGCGCGCCGTGTCCTGCACCGCCCACACCACCACCGCGGCAACCTCGATGGGATTGCCGGCGAAATCGTTCACCTTGATGGCGGGCGTGGTCATGTTGACCACCCGCAGGCTCACCCGGTGGCGCGCGCACAACGGATTGAACCACCAGAACCCGTCGCGGCGGATGGTGCCGGCGTACCGGCCGAAGAAGGTCAGCACCACGGCCTGCTTGGGCTCCAGCACCACGAAGCCGCGCATCAGCAGCACGAAGGCCAGCACGATGCCGCCGACCAGCAGCACCGGCGGCGGCAGCTGTTCCACCACGAAGCTGAGCCACAGCTCGCGCGCGAGACTTCCGATCAGGATCAGGCCGATGAGCAGCCCGATGATGCCGGGAATGTAGAACGCGCCCTTTTCCTGGATATCCGCCGATCTCGTGTTCATCATCGAGCTCCTTCAGACCAACGCCGGTCGGCGCTTCGCCACCTGCGTCGCCTGCTCGAACGCAAACGCCGCTTCCAGCAAGCGTCGGTCGGCGCGCCGCGGCGCCACCAGTTGAATGCCCACCGGCAATCCGCCGGGCGTGAACCCGGCCGGCAGGGAGACGGCCGGCTGCCAGGTGGCGGTGATCAGCCAGGCGGATTTCATCCACTCCAGATAATGCGTCATCGGCGTGCCGTCGATGGCCTTGGGCCAGTCCAGCTCCACCTCGAACGGCGCCACCTGGTTGACCGCGCAGGCGATCAGGTCGAAGCGCTGATGGAACACGCGCATGCGTTCCAGCAGCTTGCCGTGCTCCACGTGGGCGCGCGCCAGGTCATCCGCGCTCACGCGGCTGCCGGCCTCGATCTCGCCCACGGCTTCGGGTTTGAGCAGATCGCGATGCGCCTTGAGCAGGTCTTTCAAACCCTCATAGGAGCGCCAGCGGCGCAGGGTGAGAAACACATCCTCCGCGCCGCTGAAATCCGGCACCACTTCTTCGACCTTCCAGCCGAGTTTCTCGAACACCGCGCGCTGTGCATCCAGCACGGCGCGAACTTCGGGTTGCAGTGGCAGGCCGCCCAGATCGGGCGCCCAGGCCACGCGCAGTCCCTTGACCTCGCGTGCCAGCGGCGTGCGGAACGATGCCGGGTCGGAGGGTTCGGTGATAGGCGAACGCGCATCGACCCCGGCGATGACCGAGAGCATCAGCGCGACGTCGGTGACCGAGCGGCCCATCGGACCCTTGACGGCGAAGCCCGCGAACGGCATGGCCTGCGGCGCGTCGGGCACCAGGCCCACGCTGGGACGAAAGCCCACGACGTTGTTGAAGTTGCCCGGGTTACGGAGCGAGCCGCCCAGGTCGCTCCCGTCCGCCAGCGCCAGCATGCCCGTGGCCAGCGCTGCGCCCGCGCCGCCGCTGGAACCGCCCGCGCTGCGCCGCAGATCGTAGGGATTGTGCGTGGCGCCGTACACCTTGTTATAGGTGTGCGAGCCCATGCCGAATTCCGGCACATTGGTCTTGGCGATGGGCACCACGCCTGCCGCGCGGATGCGTTCCACCAGCAGCGTGTCGAAATTGGGCCGGTGATCGCGAAACGCCGGCGAACCGTAGGTGCAGGGGAATCCCACCGCCTCCTCCAAATCCTTGAAGGCCCAGGGCAGACCGCCGAGCGCGAACGGCCGATCGCCGCGCGCCTGGCGCGCATCGAAGGCTTCCGCCAGCTTCAGGCACTCCTCGTCGGGAACCTTTGCCACCAGGGCGTTGACCTTGCCGTTGACCGCCGCGATGCGCTTCAAGTGCGCCTGCATGAGTTCGCGCGCCGACAGTTTGCGCGCCGCGATCAGGCGCGTGAGTTCATGCGCGTCGGCGAAACACAGGTCGGTGGGCGCCGGCAGCGCGGCAGCACTGGCGCGACGGCGCGGCGAGAGCGCCGTCATCGCGGCGCCGGCCGCCAGAAAAGTGCGACGCTTGATCGGCATACGGCGTATCCCCCATCGGGCCCGGCAGGCCCGCGTTGCCAGTTTAACCGGTCCGCGGGCCCGGCGGCTGGGCGATCAGGCCGATAACAGCCGGGGCGCCGGGGCCTGCCAGACCCGCCCGAACGCCCTGCTGCGGGCCGGCAAGGACACCTTCATACATCCAAAAGATTGATTGAACCGGCGCAGACGATAAATAATGTCTATCGCCATGCTCAACCTCAAGGATCTCAAATACCTCGTGTCCATTGCCGACACGGGCCATTTCGGCAAGGCTGCGGAACGCTGCTTCGTCAGCCAGCCGACCTTGTCGACGCAGCTGAAAAAGCTGGAGCAGATGCTCGGCGTGCAGCTGGTCGAGCGCCAGCCCCACCACGTGCAGCTCACCGAGATCGGCAAACAGGTGGCCGAACGCGGCCGCCGGCTACTGGCGCAGAGCGATGAGATCATCGCGCTGGCGCGCGCCAACGCCGACCCGCTGGGCGGCAAGCTCCGGGTGGCGCTGATTCCCACCATCGGGCCCTACCTGCTGCCGCGCATCACCCAGAAGATCCGCAAGGCGCTGCCCAACTTAAGCCTGATGCTGTACGAACATCAGACCGAACCGCTGCTGGCGCACCTGCGCAACGGCGACATCGACATGGGGATCCTGGCGCTTCCCGTGCCCGATGAGTCTTTGCACAAGCACACGCTGTACACCGAGGAGTTTGTGCTGGCCGTACCCGACGGACATCCGCTCGCCCAGCGGAGCAAGGCCAGGATCGCCGACCTCGATCAGCAAACCGTGCTGCTGCTGGAGGATGGCCACTGCATGCGCGATCAGGCTTTGGAAATCTGCCACCGCGTGGGCATCCATGAAGCCGAAGGGTTTCGGGCCACGAGCCTGGAAACGCTGCGGCAGATGGTGGTCGCGGGCCTGGGCATCACGCTCCTGCCGCAGCTGGCCGTGGCCCCGCCGTTCGGCGCGCAGCGCGGCATGACCACGCTGCCCTTCGTGAGCCCGCCTCCCAAACGCACCGTGGGCGCGATCTGGCGCAAGTCCACCACGCGCGCCGCCGCCGTGGAAGCGGTGTGCCAGGTCATCGAAAAAGTCATGAGATGAAACGCGCCGCCGCCGACCCGCACTGGATGTTCCAGGCCGGCGATGCCGCCATTCTGCGTGCGCTTGAGACCGGCGCGCATGCCGATGCGCTGCGCGAGTTCTTCGGGCTCGACACCTACACCGATCTCACCGGCCTTGCCGAGCAGGCCGCGGCGGTGCGGGCGCAGCGCGCACGCCGGCGCGGCGCGAAACCCGCGCAGCGCGTGCTGATCCTGCCAGGCATCATGGGCTCGAAGCTCGGCACACCGCGCAGCGCGGGCAGGCGCGCCCAGGTGCTGTGGATCGATCCGCTGCGCATCGCCGCGGGTCAGCTCACCCGCCTCGCGCTGCCGCGAGGCGCGGCGCTGGCGCCGCTGGGCGTGCTGCTGTTCACCTACGCCAAGCTCAAGCTCATGCTGGACATCGGCGGCTGCGATGCGCAGTTCCACGCCTATGACTGGCGCTGCGACCTGAACGAGCTGGGCGCGCAGCTGGCCGCGCGCATCGAACGCGAAGCGCAGCCGCCGGTGCTGGTGGCGCACAGCATGGGCGGGCTGGTGGCGCGCGCCGCCGTGGCGCTGCTCCCCAAGCGCGCCGTGCGTCGGCTGATCATGGTGGGCACGCCGCATGAGGGCACTTACGCGGCCGTGCAGGCGCTGTGCGGCACTTACCCCGCGGTGCGCAAGATCGCCATGCTGGATCTGAAGCATTCGGCCGAGTTCCTCGCCCGGCAGGTGTTCAGCACCTTTCCCGGCCTGTACCAGCTGCTGCCGCCGCGCCAGCGTGAGCACGCGGTGGACGTTTACGACGCGCGCCGCTGGCCGCGAACCATGCGACCTGACACCGCTCTGCTGGCGCGCGCCCAGCAGGCGCGCGCGCCGCTGGCCCCGCCGGACGAGCGGTTCCGGCAGATCGTCGGCATCGGCCAGGAGACCATCGTCGGCATTCGTTCGGCGCCGGGCGGCTTCGGCTACGACCTGGCCGTGGCCGGCGATGGCACCGTGCCGCAATCCTCCGCCACGCTCGCCGGCGTGCCGGCCTGGTACGTGGCGGAGATCCACGGCAACCTGGTCAGCAATTCGCAGGTCATCCACTGCATTGCCGACCTGATCCGTTCGGGGCGGAGCCGCCGCCTGCCACAGCAGCACCGGCGTCCACGCGTGAAGCTGCGGCACATCGACGACCGCGCGCTGCGGCGGCAGTTCGACACCAAGATCGACTGGCGCAAGCTCGACTCCGCCGGCCGCGAGCGCCTGATGCTGCAGTTCAGCGGCAACCACGTGCCCACGGTCCCGGCTCGGCCGCGCCGCAAGCTCGAACTGTGCATCGCGCATGGCAACATCGCCGATGCGCGGGGCGGGGCCATCGTGCTCGGCATTTTCCGCAACGTGACGCCGGGCGGCGCCGCGATGGCGGTGGACGAGCGCCTGCACGGCGCGGTACGCGAGTTCACCGCGCGGCGCATGTTCTCCGGCGAGACCGGCCAGATCTTCACCCTGCCCGCCGGCACGCGAAACTTGCGCGCGCGCACCGTTCTGTTCGCCGGCATGGGAGACTTCGACCAGTTCGACGCCGAAGCGCAAGTTTTCGTGAGCGAGAATGTGGTGCGCACGCTGGCGCGCTCCGGCGTCACGGATTTTTCCACCGTGCTGTTCGGCACCGGCTCAGGGATTTCCATGGCGCAGGCCGCGGCCAATCAACTGCGCGGCTACCTGCGCGCGCTCGCCGCCGCGGAGGCGGACTACGAGCTGCGCCGCATCTGCTTCTGCGTGCAGGATCGGCATCGCCTGGCGCAGCTGCGAGCCGCGCTGCGCGCCCTGCACAAGAGCGACGTGCTGGCGGACTTCGATATCGTCATACGCGAAACGCGGCTAGAGCCCGCGCCGAGGGCTCCCGCGCCGGCGCCTCGGCGCGCCCCCGCGCCGGTGCTGGCCCCGCCCACCACCGCCTACCTGATCGTCGCCCAGGAAGCCGGCGAGCGCGCCGAGCTCCGCGTGCGCGCCTCGCTCCTCAGCGCCGGCGCCAAGGCGGCGGTGTTCTCCAGCCACCAGCGCTTCGGCCGCGGCGCGCTGGATGAATTGCTGAACGATCTGCACGGCGGGGATTTCACGGAAAGCCAGCTGCATCGCTACGGCGAACGGCTGGGCCGGCTGCTGCTGGCGGCCGACATGCGCGAGGCGCTGCATGCCGCGCGCGGCTCGCACCTGGTCATCGTGCATGATGCGGAGCTGTCGCAGCTTCCCTGGGAAACCCTGCGCATCGGAACTTGGACGCCGGCGCTGGCGGCGGGCACGTCGCGCCGCTATGCCGCGGAAAACCTGTCGGTGGCGCGTTGGAATGAGACCCGCCGCCTGGGCGAGACGCTGGAGCTGCTGCTGGTGGCCAATCCCACCGGCGATCTGCCCGGCGCGCAGACCGAGGCACAGCGCCTGATCCAGCTGTTCGCCGGACATCCGGAAATTCGCCTGCACGTGGTGCAGGGCGCGCAGGCCACGCGCGAGCGCCTGCTGAACGACTTCCGTTCGGGCGCCTACGATGTGCTGCACTACGCCGGCCACGCGCATTTCGATGCGCGCCAGCCGGGACGCAGTGGCATCTACTGCGCCGGCGGCGAGATTCTGAGCGGCGCCGATCTTGCGCGCCTGGAAAGCCTGCCGGCACTGGTGTTCTTCAACGCCTGCGAGTCGGGCCGGCTGCGCGGCACGCCGCGACACCGGCTGCGCCAATCGCTGACCGCGGTCGATGGGCTGGCCGAGAGCTTCCTGCGCGGCGGCGTGGCCAATTACCTGGGCACCTACTGGCCGGTGGGCGATGAATCCGCAATGGCGTTTTCCAGCACGCTGTACGCCGGCATCGTCGAAGGCGCCCCGCTCGGCGCCGCCGTGAACCGCGCCCGCGCCGCGGTGCGCGCGGCGCGCTCCTGCGACTGGGCGGATTACCTGCATTATGGCAATCATGAGTTTGCGATCAAGGGAGTCTGAGCATCATGTTGAAAACCGCCCTGTCCGCCGCCGCGCTGTTCATCGCCCAGGGTACGCTGGCCGCTGGCCTGTCCGCCTCGCAATCGCGCGTGGCCGCCGCGGTGGATGCCGGTGAAGCCCGCAACGAGGCGCTGCTCGAAAAGCTGGTGAACATCAACTCCGGCAGCTTCAATCCGGCCGGCGTGCAGAGCGTGGCGCGCGAGTTGGAGAGCGAGTTGAAGTCCCTGGACTTCGAGGTCACGTGGGTGAACGAGGATGCGGTGAAGCGGGCGCCGTCGCTGCTGGCCACGCATCGCGGCGGACGCGGCAAGCGCGTGCTGCTGCTCGGCCACATGGACACGGTGTTCGAGCTCTCGCATCCCTTCCAGCGCATGACACGCGAGGGCAAGCGCGTCGCGGGACCGGGCGTGAACGACATGAAGGGCGGCCTGGTGGTGATCATCGGCGCGTTGCGCGCACTACACCAGGCGGGCACGCTGAAGAACGCCAATGTCACGGTGTTCCTCACCGGTGATGAGGAAGCGGCGGGCGATCCCATCACCTTGTCGCGCAAGGACCTGATCGCGGCGGCAAAGACGGTCGACGCCGCGCTTTCCTTCGAAGGCCTGGTGATCGTCGATGGCCAGGAATACGCCAGCACCGCGCGCCGCGGCTCGGCGCAATGGATTTTGCAGGTCAAGGCCACCGCCGCGCACTCGGGCGGCATTTTCTCGCCCGGCACCGGCGATGGCGCGGGCTTCGAGCTGGCACGCGTGCTGTCTCAGTTCCACGATACGCTGCGCGAGCCCAACATGACTTACAGCGTGGGGCTGATGCTGGCCGGAGCGCAGATCCAAGTGGCGCCCGATGGACAGGCGAGCGTGGCCGGCAAGGACAACATCATCCCGCCGGAAGGCTATGCCAGCGGCGACCTGCGCGTGCTTAGCCCTGAGCAGCTGGAGCGCGTGCACGGGAAAATGCGCGACATCGTAGCCCACAGCCTGCCGGGCACGACGTCCACCATCGCCTTCGAAGACACGTACCCGCCGATGGCACCGACGCCCGGCAATGCCGCCATTCTGGATACGCTCAATGACGTCAACGCAAGCCTGGGCGCGCCGCACCTGAATGCGCTCGATCCGATGAAACGCGGCGCCGGCGATGCCTCGTTCATCGCGCCCTACGTGGACGTGCTCGACGGCTTAGGGATGCCGGGCGAGGGCTCGCACACGGCGGCGGAAACCGCGGATTTGAGTTACCTGCCGCTGCAGTGCAAGCGCGCGGCGCTGCTCATCATGGCGCTGTCATCGCAGCGTCCCAGGCGCTGACGCTTGCGCCAAGCGTCTCGCGCCAGGCGCGGCAGGCTAGGCGCCGATCTTGTCCTGCGTTCGCGTGTCGAAATCGCCGGCCTCGTGCCGCTCGTGAAGCTGGCTCGCCGGATCGCCGCTTATGCGATTGACCATACCGCCGCGCCGCACGGCGGGACGCTGCGCGATCATCTGCGCCCAACGCTGCAGATGGTGGTACTCCTGCACCTGCAAGAACGTGGCCGAATCGTTGTATAGCCGGCCCAGCGCAAGACCTCCGTACCAGGGCCAGACCGCGATGTCCGCGATGCTGTAATCGGCGCCCGCCAGGAACTCGCTCTGCGCGAGGCGCCGGTCGAGCACGTCGAGCTGGCGCTTGGCCTCCATCGCGAAGCGGTCGATGGCGTATTCGATTTTCACCGGCGCATAGGCGTAGAAATGTCCGAAGCCTCCGCCCAGGAAGGGCGCGCTGCCCACCTGCCAGAACAACCACGACAGGCAT
>JAFEGC010000400.1 GCA_018240265.1 Pseudomonadota bacterium
ACCTTCCATGATCCGTGCCACCTCGGGCGCCTCAATCGGCGCTACGACGACCCACGGCGTGTACTCGAGCTCATCGGCTGCACACTTATCGAGATGCCGCGCAACCGAAGCCAATCGTTCTGCTGTGGCGCGGGCGGCGGCAGGATCTGGATGGCCGATCCGCCTGGCAAGAAGAAGCCGTCCGAGCTGCGCGTCGAGGAAGCGGCCAGCATCGGCCCGATTGACGTGTTCGTGACCTGCTGCCCTAAGGATCTGACCATGTTTGAAGACGCACGCAAGACCGCCGGGCTCGAGCAAGCCTTCGTGGTCGAGGACATTGCCGAGCTGGTTGCATGCGCCGTCGAACTTGGCACGCTGACTCTCCACGACGTGCCGTCCTTGGTCGAGCGCATCTCGGCGACGGTTGTCGAGCGTATCGGCGCCCAACTGGAGGAAAAGCTCAAAGGAATCGGCGAGCTACGCGCAGTGCCCGCTTCGGGTTCCGGCGCCGCGCTACCGGTGGCGGAAACAGCGAGAGCCGCATCGCATGCCACCGCTGCGCCGCCGCAAACTTGGCGCATCAGGCCGCTCACACCAGCCATCTTCCCGGGCTATGTCGCGCCCGCGAAGAACGGTCGGCGCTTCCTGGTGGCAGTCAAGCACGTGGCCAAGCTCAGCGATGATTTCAGGGTGGCGGACGGCGCGCGTGACATTGCGAGCGACTACTTCGATTACCAGCTCAACGAGTTCGATGACGTCGCACTCGAGCAGGCGCTCAGGACCGCCGAATCCTTCCGCGACTCGGAGGTGGTGGTCGTGACCGTCGGCAGCGCAGGCGCAGAGGACACGCTGCGCAAGGCCCTCGCCAAGGGCGCGCACCGCGGTTTGCGGATCGAGTCAGGCACGCTCGGATTCGCGGATCCACTCGCCGTGGCACGCCTGCTGGCCGGCATCGTCGTGGCCGAGCAGCCTGAGCTAGTATTCTGTGGCGTGCAGTCGAGCGACCAGGCCAATGCCGCGACGGGCTCCGCGCTGGCGCGCCTGGTGGGATACGCCTGTGCAGCGGTAGCGGTTGCAACCGAGTGGGATGGTGGCGGCGTGATGTGCGTCACGCGCGAGCTCGAGGGTGGCCTCCGGCACGAGATCAACGTGCCGGTGCCGGCGGTTATCACCATGCAAGCAGGTGCAAACATTCCCCGCTACGCAACCATGCGCATGCAGAAGGACGCCAAGACGAAGCCGGTAGTCGATGTAACACCAGAGGCGGCCGACCTCGCTCCTGTCGGCGGAGACGTCGGCGCCATCGCGCTGCCGTCGGTCAAGCGGGCCACGATCCTCGCGGGCAATCCCGACGACACGGCCAGGGAGGTCCTCAACCTCGTGCGCAAGCACATCGGGGGTCATTCATGAGCGGCATCCTCATCATCACCGACCATACCCGCGGCACGTTTTCGGCACTGACCAGCGAAATGCTCGGCCTCGCCGCCCAACTCCGGACCAGCGGACTCGCACCGGTACGCGTCGTTGTGGTCGGCCGTCACATGAAAGGGGCTGCGGACTCGCTTGCGCTTGATGGCGTCGACGAGATCGTCCTCGTCGACTGCGATGCGCCGGAATTCGACGGCGGGCTCTATGAGCGAGCGGCGGCGCAGCTCGCCGAACGCTACGAGCCGGAGCTGATCCTCGTCGGCCACTCAGCGAACGGCATGGCCTACGCGGCTGGACTCGCGGTCGCCCTCGGCGCTGGCTTTGCCGCCGACGTCTTTGAGGTCGCGGACAACGCCGGCGCCCTGCGTGCGACGCGCAGCGGCTATGACAACAAGGTCAACGTGTCGCTCGACTTCATGGACAAATGCGTTACGGTGCTGACCGTCCGCGGTGGCTCGTTCAAGGCGCCGGCAGCGCGGGGTGTGCCGAAAATCGACGCGATCATGCTCGATTCGGCGCAGGTATCGGCGGTGTGGACCCACGGCCGGTTCATCGACCCGCCGAACGAGGGCATCGATGTCAGCAAGAGCGAGTTCATCCTCGCGGTCGGTCGTGGTATTCAGGACGAAAAGAACGTACCGCGCTTTGCGGCGCTCGCCGAGCGCCTGGGGGCCACGCTTGCGTGTTCGCGGCCGGTCGCGGACTCCGGCTGGCTACCGAAGAGCCGTCAGGTCGGACTCACCGGCAAGCCCGCTGCTGGTTGCAAGCTCTACGTCGCGCTCGGCATCTCCGGCGCGGTGCAGCACCTGTGGGGCATGAAGCACGTCGAGACGATCATCGCGGTCAACACTGATCCGAACGCGCCGATGTTCGGTGTTGCCAAGTACGGCGTGGTCGGTGACCTGTTCGAGTTCGTCGATGCGCTAGAGAAGCTGCTACTCACTGCGTGACTATCCGACCAAGAAGCGCCGGAAACATCACGACTCCCGTGATTTCGGCATCCATGACCGCGCAGTTTGACGCGTTCGGTCACTTTGTTCGCTACGTTTGGCGCAGAGCGGCCGCACAGTCCAACGTTTGGCAGTTGAAAGCGCCTTAGGCGCACGATGCAGTATGGAGTCGTT
>JAFEGC010000401.1 GCA_018240265.1 Pseudomonadota bacterium
AGACCGACCTGTCCGGTGCCCTGAATGAACTGCAGGACGAGGCAGCGCGGCTATCGTGGCTGGCCACAACTAGCGTTCCCTGCGCAGCTGTGCTCGACGTTGTCACTGAAGCGGGAAGGGACTGGCTGCTATTGGGCGAAGTGCCGGGGCAGGATCTCCTGTCGTCTCACCTTGCTCCTGCCGAGAAAGTATCCATCATGGCTGATGCATTGCGGCGGCTGCATACGCTTGATCCGGCTACCTGCCCATTCGACCACCGAGCGAAACATCGCATCGAGCGAGCACGTACTCGGATGGAAGCCGGTCTTTTCGATCAGGATGATCTGGACGAAGAGCATCAGGGGCTCGCGCCAGCCGAACTGTTCGCCAGGCTCAAGGCGCGCATGCCCGACGGCGAGGATCTCGTCGTGACCCATGGCGATGCCTGCTTGCCGAATATCATGGTGGAAAATGGCCGCTTTTCTGGATTCATCGACTGTGGCCGGCTGGGTGTGGCGGACCGCTATCAGGACATAGCGTTGGCTACCCGTGATATTGCTGAAGAGCTTGGCGGCGAATGGGCTGACCGTTTCCTCGTGCTTTACGGTATCGCCGCTCCCGATTCGCAGCGCATCGCCTTCTATCGCCTACTTGACGAGTTCTTCTGAGCGGGACTCTGGGGTTCGAAATGACCGACCAAGCGACGCCCAACCTGCCGTCACGGGATTTCGATTCCACCGCCGCCTTCTATGAAAGGTTGGGCTTCGGAATCGTTTTCCGGGACGCCGGCTGGATGATCCTCCAGCGCGGGGATCTCATGCTGGAGTTCTTCGCCCACCCCGGGCTCGATCCCCTCGCGAGTTGGTTCAGCTGCTGCCTGAGGCTGGACGACCTCGCGGAGTTCTACCGGCAGTGCAAATCCGTCGGCATCCAGGAAACCAGCAGCGGCTATCCGCGCATCCATGCCCCCGAACTACAGGAGTGGGGAGGCACGATGGCCGCTTTGGTCGACCCGGACGGGACGCTCCTGCGCCTGATACAGAACGAATTGCTTGCAGGCATCTCATGAGTGCGTCTTCCCGTTTTCCGCCTCAGGTCACTGCGTGGATGGAGCGCTGGCGCCTGCAGCGCGACGGTGCGCTGCTCACGACCCACTCGAGCTGGGTGCTTGCCGTCCGCCAGGGGGACATGCCGGCGATGCTGAAGGTCGCGCGCATTCCCGATGAAGAGGCCGGTTACCGCCTGTTGACCTGGTGGGACGGGCAAGGCGCTGCCCGGGTCTTCGCCTCGGCGGCCGGCGCTCTGCTCATGGAGCGCGCCTCCGGGGCGGGTGACCTTGCACAGATGGCGTGGTCCGGCCAGGACGACGAGGCCTGCAGGATCCTCTGCCGCACGGCTGCGCGCCTGCACGCTCCGCGGTCCGGGCCGCTGCCCGACCTCCATCCGCTGCAGGAATGGTTCCAGCCGCTCTTCCAGCTGGCGCCGGACCATGCGGCGCTTGCGCCCGCCGCCCGCGTGGCCCGCCAACTCCTGGCGGCGCCGCGCGAGGTGTGCCCGCTCCACGGCGACCTGCACCACGAGAACGTGCTCGACTTCGGCGACCGCGGGTGGCTGGCCATTGACCCGCACGGGTTGCTCGGCGAGCGCACTTTCGACTATGCCAACATCTTTACAAACCCCGACCTCAGCGACCCGAGTCGCCCGCTTGCGGTCTTGCCGGGCCGGCTGGAGGCCCGGCTCGGCATTGTGGCCGCCGAGACCGGGCTTGAGCCCGAACGGCTTCTGCGCTGGATCGTTGCATGGACCGGCTTGTCGGCAGCCTGGTTCATCGACGATGGCGACGGCGAGTGCGCGGCGATTGATCTGGCCGTCAACGCCATGGCACGCCGGTTGCTCAACTAGCGCGGTCACCGATCATCACCTGGTCGTCGAGCTAGGCAGGCCGTGCCGAACCTTGATCCGCTGGAAGTTGTTGCGGACCACATCCACCGCCTCGAAGTCCTGCACCAGGCCGGTATCGTGGAGCGCGTGGCCGAAGGTGCCGGACGACTTGGCCGAATGGGGTCGCCGCTACGACGCGCAGTGCCTAGGCGGCGTGACGGTGGAGCTGAAATCGCACGTGCCCATCGAGCGGCAGGTTCGCTTTATCGGGGCCACATGGCTCGACCAGCAGTTGATCAATCAGTGGCGGTTCGGGCCTGGGCGAGCTGAGCTTTGGTAGCGAGGCTAAACAGGCGATGCAGCAGCGCGCCGACTTCCTGGCCAAACAGGGGCTGGCAAAGCTGCGTGGGCAGCGCGTGATCTTGGCGCGGCCGTGCTGGACGACGGCATGGGCTTCTGTCTGCCGAGGAAACCTGTGATCAAGCAGCCGCTTGGGCAGCAGACCGCCGCGACGGTGTGCGGTGGCAGAGTGACATGGGAATTTGGTCGGCGACGTGGCCATCAAGAACTGCTTGGCACCGATCACTGAATTCAGTTCAAGCCGTTTGTCGTTCCTTCGCGATGAATCTCAGTCCAACCCCAGGTTCAGTCACGATAT
>JAFEGC010000402.1 GCA_018240265.1 Pseudomonadota bacterium
TCATCGTGCCATCGCGACTCTCGCCATTTGAGAGCAACGTCCTGATTCACCCGACACACCGGGAAACAGCAAAAATGCAGGTCGGCGAGCCGCTGCCTGCGAGCCTGGACGAGCGGTTACGGCAATTGCTGGCCACCCCCCGGCGCGTCCGCCGTTAGGGGGAGTATCGCCGGTGGAACGCTGAGCTCGAAAATGATCAGGCCACGCTGCTCACCGAACGATCAGCCCGCGCAGCTCTCCGACGATGCGCTCGACTTCGGTCTGCGTGTTGTAGTGAGCCAGGCCAATGCGCAGCACACCCTCGCGTTCGTCGAGGCCGAGGAAGCGCGCGACTTCGTAGGCGTAGTTGTGGCCGGACCAGACGTTGATGCCTTTTTCGCCCAGCGCGCGGGCGAGATCGCTGTTGCGGTGAGCGGGATGAGTGAAGGAGACGGTGGGTACGCGTACGTTCAGGCGGTTCGATTCCGTGATGCCTTGAACTTCAAGGCCGGGGATGCGGCGCAGTTCGTCGATCAACATTTGCGCCAGCGGCATTTCGTAAGCGCTGGCGGCGCCATATGCGGCGGCGATTCGCTCGCGCCGTGAACCGCGGACGGGAGGTTGCGAATCGCTGCCGCCGGTGAGCTCGCCCAGCCAGACGAGATAATCGACCGCGGCCGCGAGACCCGCCAGCAGTTCGGTCTGCGGTGTGCCGAGCTCGTGCCGGCCGGGCAGATCCTTCGTATTGCAACGGACCGCGTAGGGATGGAGCTCCCGCAGCAGCTGCGCGCGGCCCCACAGCACACCCAGATGCGGGCCGAAGAACTTGTAGGAGGAGCAGGCGAGGAAATCGCAGCCGAGCTTTGCCACGTCGGCAAGTCCATGCGGTACGAATTGCACCGCGTCCACGTACACCAGCGCGCCGGCGCGCTTCGCAAGCGCCGCAAGTTCCGCCACCGGATTGATCGAGCCGGTGAGATTGCTGGCGTAGTTCAGCGCCAGCAGCCGCGTGCGCTCGTTGAGCAGGGCGGCAAGATCCGCCGGTTCGATGCGCCAGGTGTCGCGATTGAACGGCAGCCAGCGCAGCGTGAGGCCGAGATCCTCCGCCAGCTGCAGCCAGGGAGAAACGTTGCCCTCGTGGTCCATGTGCGTGACGATGAGCTCATCGCCCGGGCGGAAGCGGCGTCCCAGGGAGCGCGAGAGCTGAAAAGTCAGCGTGGTCATGGATTGACCGATGGTGATCTCCCCGCCACTGCCGGCGCCCAGCAGTTCGGCCATGGCTTCGTGGGCGCGCGCATAGATGGCATCGGCACGGCGCGAGGCTTCGAAGGCCCCGCCGAGATTGCTGGCCGCGCTCGCCAGCGCCGAGCTCACCGCCTCGATGACCCGGCGCGGCACCTGTGTGCCGGCGGGATTATCCAGAAAGGCATGCGGACCGGCCAGCGCCGGGAATTCGGCGCGTACGCGCTCGATGGGAAAAGTCGTCATCGCGGGACTCTACAGTGTAATTGCAAGCTGATTTGCTTCGGAGCACTTACATTCTAAACGAGTATGGCTATATGGTAATAACCTGCGATTTACGCACGAGTTGAATCCTCACGCAAATTGTGGGAAATTTACTGCGGGCGCTGAGCGCATCGCGGTACAAGGATTCTCGACGGAATTGAGGTGTTGGCGATGAAGGGAAATCAATTCGATGGATTCGTGCGGCTGCGCAGGCCTGAAATCCTTCTTACTTGCGATCAGATCAAAAGCCTTTGCGCTTTGATGGCGGGTAGTGTGATTTCACTGGTGATGATCGGTCTCTTGTTGGCAGGGGCAGTCATTACCTACGTTCCAGTTGCCCACGCCTCGGCAGGACAATGTCGTTGGGAAAGCGGGCCAGGATCTCCCACTTTCCCATCTTGTAAACTCGAGGACTGTATTGGAAACGGGGGCCTCGCTCAGTGCGCCGAGCCAATCAGGTCCCCTCCCGGGCCATTCACGAGCGCGGAGGCGGGTGGTGATGGATGGATGTACTTCATGTGCAATGAAGGCTTCGGCGGGCCTCCTGATACGGCTGCTTGGTGCGCCGCCGCCGGTGGCAGTTGGAACGGAAGCACTTGTAATGGCCTTGGTTCTACCTTTCCTCGTGGTAATCCCACGATCTCTAATTCAGAAGGAGTGGCAACATCCACCTCCTTCGGATTTGCGAGTATCAAGAACGGTAGCTGTGCTACTACGCTTCAATCTGACAGCGGCTGGGGCGCAACAACGATTCCCGGGACCTGTTATTCAAATGCAGTAAGTCCCAGCTACCGTAACGGGATTCTCGTCAATGATTACCGATTGCTGAAGTATTTTGCCGGCGCTACCTGTAATGCACAGACCCCTACCGTGTGGGTATCCAGGCGGCGACAACTGACTTGTCCAATGAATTCGACGATGCGCAACAGACCGGACGGTGGTCTAGATTGTGTGATCCCAGCAGAAGCTTGTTGTCAAAAGGGAAACCCCGTCTCGTTGATAACAGGAGCCAAATGGCAG